>JAQUNS010000155.1 GCA_028717465.1 Candidatus Omnitrophota bacterium | reverse complement strand
GTATAATTCTCTGAAAGATATAGGCGATATATCTGTAGTCGCCCCTGATACCGAAAGGAGTGCAGTGGGCCATGCCATTACGCTGTCTGATCCGTTAAGGGTGAAAGAGGTAACAAGAGACGGCAAATTTTTCGGCTATGCCACAACAGCCACTCCGGCTGACTGTGTAAAGATTGCAATCAGGTCGCTTCTTAAGCAGAGGCCGGACCTGATTGTTTCAGGGATAAACTTGGGGCCCAATGTTGGCTATAGCGTGCTTTATTCCGGTACTGTATCCGGGGCAACAGAAGGGGCTATACTGGGCATACCTTCTTTTGCGGTATCCCTGGCCACTTTTACCAACCCTGACTATAGCTTTGCCGCCAAGTTTGCCAAAAAGCTTGCCAGGCAGATCATCCAGAACGGCGGCCTGCCCAAAGGCACCCTGCTTAATGTCAACATACCGGCTGTCAACCAGGATGAGATAAAAGGCGTCAGGATTGTCAAGCAGAGCGAAAGGGCGATTGAGGAGCGCTTCGACAAGCGCGAAGACCCCCATAAGCGCACCTACTACTGGCTGACAGGGGAGATCATAGAGTCGGACAAGAAAGAAGACGCTGATATTGAAACTATCAGAAAAAAATATATTTCAATCACGCCGATTCATTGCGATATGACAAATTACGGTTTCATGGAAGAGCTCAAGAAGTGGGCATTTGGCGGGCATCTCTAATAAGCGCATGCAAAAGGTAGTTCTTATCAATCCGCCTTTCTCTTTAGAAGAGCGGTACGGCAGCCGGATAAAAGAGTTCGGCGCATTGGCCGAGCCCATGGGGCTGGCTTACATTGCCGGCTCTTTGGAGCGTGAGAATATACCGGTAGAAATCATAGATGCCCCTGCCTTAGAGTTAAGCGAGGAGAGTATCGCCGGCTATATCCGGGATAATAATTTTACCGCTGCAGGCATAACGTTTCTCACCCCTATGTTCGATGCGGTTAAAAAGCTCTCCGCAGCAATCAAGAAACATTCTCCCGGGATAAAGATAATTGCCGGCGGAGCTCACCCAACTGCTTTGCCGGAAGATACCTTGAGAGAGTGCCCGGATATCGATTATCTTTGTATCGGTGAAGGCGAGGGAGCGATTCTTGATTTTTTAAAATTCCTGAGAGGCGAAATAAATATAGCAGGTGTTCCGTCTTTAGCCTACAGGGATAACGGCCGCATAATAAAAAACTCCCTGCTTGATAATAAAGATAACTTAGACTCTCTGCCCAAGCCGGCCAGGCACCTGCTTCCGATGGAGCGCTACAGGCTTACTGCGTCGCGCACAAAGAAATCCGGTTTCTGCCCTACAATAATATTGGCCCGGGGCTGCCCTTTTGACTGCCGGTTCTGCTCCCATCCTTTCGGCAGGACTTTCCGCCGCCACAGCGTAAAAAGAGTTATTGAGGAGATACAAGAGCTGCAAGAGATTTATAGCACAGGCCAGTTCAACTTTGAGGCAGATACCCTGACTTTAGATAAGCAGTTTATTATGGAGCTGTGCGGGGCCATTATCAAAGAGGGCCTTGATATCAGGTGGACATGTGAAAGCCGGACTGATACAGTTGATGAACAAGCACTGAAGATGATGAAAGATGCGGGATGCTGGCAGATAAGCTACGGGGTTGAATCCGGCTCTCAAAGGCTGCTGGATATTATTAACAAAGGCATTAAAAAAGAGGATGTTGAAAGAATATTTAAGATTACCCATAGAATAGGCATAAGCATCAGAGGTTTTTTTATGCTGGGGCTGCCCTCGGAGACTTTAGAGGAGAGCCTGGAGACTATAAATTTTGCCAAAAAGCTCAATCCGCTCTGGGCGCAGTTTACAGTAACAATACCTTATCCGGGCACGCCGATGTTTTATGATCTTTTGGCTTGCGCTGAGCTAAAACACCGTATCTGGGCGGAGTACAATACCTGGGGAGGCTGGGCGGACAAGAGGCTGCCCTATATCCCTAAAGGGAGGACCGAGGAGGAGATTAAAAACCTGCAAAAGAAAGCTATGAGAATGTACTACATCAGGCCGAATGTAATTTTTAACCATGCAAGAAGAGTTTCATCGATTTGTGATTTTAATAAAATAATGGCAGGCGGCCGTGCTTTATTTAAAAACTGATTAACGCCGAAATTGCGGCAGAGGAGCGATGTAAAATGATTAAATTGATAATCAGTATAATGATATCCCAGCTGGCAGGAGTTATCGGAGGGTTGTTTACAGGTCCGGCCATCCCGGAATGGTATCAGAGCCTCAATAAGCCTTTCTTTACCCCGCCCGGCTGGATATTCGGGCCGGTATGGGCAGTTTTGTATACCCTGATGGGAATTGCTTTGTATCTTGTCTGGCGCAAGGAGTTAAAAACGCCCGGAGTAAAACAGGCACTTGGGGTATATATCATCCAGATTTTTTTAAACGTTCTCTGGACGGTAGTATTTTTCGGGAACAGGTCTATCTGCGGGGGGTTGGTAGTGATCTTGCTTCTCTGGATTGCCATAGCTGGGACAGTGGCCAAATTCTTCAGGGTTTCCAAACCGGCAGGCCTGATTCTTATCCCGTATATAGCCTGGGTGAGTTTTGCTGCTGTGCTTAATGCGGCAATAGCAATGCTGAATTAAGATGGCATGAGAAAAACAGTAATAGCCAATGATAAGATGCAGAAAGATTACCGCTATGTTTGCACAGAGCCGGCAGGAAGTAATTTTGCCGGTGATTTCAAGCCCGAGCTCACTCCAAAAGAGATGCTTGAGATGGGGGTTTTCGGCGGAAAATATATGACCGACTGTGCCGGGGAGTTCCCCAAATCCTGGTATAAAAATGCAAAGTTATCTTCCGGCAGGCGCAATCCAAAGCTTAACTATTTCGGCGTAGATGCCAGCCAGCCGCTTTCAGCCTGGAGAGAGAAAGGCTGGATATATCCGGATGACCCCAGAGGCTGGTTTCAGTGGTATTGCCGTTATTATATGGGAAGGCGGTTGCCTGAAGAAGACAGGCGCCAGATCAACAGGTGGAAGGCTATCCAAAGGCATATAGCTCAAATTAAGAAAAACTGCCGGGGCGGCAAATATGCTTGCAGGCCGAAGCAGCGCCAGGCTATTCTCCATTGGGCTTATGATGCCAGAAAAATATAAACAGCGCTGTTGTCTCCAATTCGAAGGCTGTTTTACTCTTGTTGCCTGTTCTGCTATAATATCAGCCGTAAATAGGCAGCAACAGGGCTGAAT
>JAQUNS010000154.1 GCA_028717465.1 Candidatus Omnitrophota bacterium | reverse complement strand
GCGTTCTTTAATTAAGTCCCAACAGGAAGTGGCATGTTTTTGCATAAGGCACAATTATAGCAACGGCTTAGATGGCTTGCAATATTTAAGTTGATTTAAATAAAAAGTTTTTTTATAATAGCCGCACAGCAGGAGGTGACCAGAGGTGAAGAAAAATTTAAAATCGATCTCGAATCTTAAAAGAAAAAGAAAACACGGATTTTTAAAAAGAAGCTCTGATAAAAACGGTAAAGCAGTTCTTGCCCGAAGGCGTAAAAAGGGACGGCATAAAATTGCAGTCTAAAAAGAGCGCGGTCTTTAGCGCTCTAAAATTAGAAAGAGAGATACAAAACGTATTTTCCAGCGGCACAAGGATCAACAATAGCCGTTTTGTCTTATATTTTCGGCCAACAGAGACGAAAAAAATAAGAATAGTTGTATTTATTTCAAAAAAAATAGTTAACACGGCCGTGGCTCGCAATAGGATGCGGCGCTTAATAAAAGAAGTGTTCAGGCAAACAGATTGGGCGAAAGGTTTTGATTTTATATGTATAGTCAAGCAATGTTTCCAAGAGGGTTCAACCTTAAACGCTGTTCAAAGAATACTCGGGCCGCTGCTGAGCAGCGCATCAAAAACCTGCTTAAACACATAATACGGTTATACAAGATATATCTTGCACCAGCCTGGCCGTCTCATTGTAGATTTTATCCCTCTTGCTCAGAATACTACTTACAGGCTGTAGATAAAAAAGGCGTATTTGTCGGCACATTAATGACTGTCATTAGGCTTTTAAAATGCAACCCTCTTTTCCCTGGAGGAGAAGACATACCGTGAGGTGCGATAATGGACAATAAAAGAATTATTTTAGCTACTGCTTTGGCATTTTTTGTGATGCTGGCGTACTCATACTATACGAAAAATAGCGTGCCTCTAACAGCAAAAGACGTATTGTTGCAAAAAGAACAGGCTGAACATGTTATACAGCATGATACGCATGATACGCTATCTTATGATACGGTTGTTATAGATAATGCTCAAAATGATACAGTTTATGAGAACGAATATGTGCGCTTTGTTCTCAACAGAGCAACCGGCGTCATAAAAGAGGTGTTGCTTAAAGAGCACAGCAGCCTAATTCATCTTTACCCTTTGGCTAATAAAGGTTTAGGATTATTGATGCCAACCGTATCAACCGTATCATTTCAACATCTGCAGGAACAGGATCGATCTGGCATTGTCTTGCAATCCAATGGGAAAAGCAGAGAATATATTTTAACAGGACATGTCCTCCAAACAACATTCAGGGGCGAAAATACAATTCAATTATATATGCCTGTCCATACAGAAGAATCCAAGCAAGATGCCAGGTATATTAGATTACTTGTTAAAGACAGCAGCGGCCTTACTCATAACGTAAAAATAAACAGAGCGCTGAAACAGGCTGCTTCTTTTGATAACGCAGCCTGGGTAGCGCTCTCTTTTAAGCATCACTCTTTGCTATTTGACCCCGATATCACTGCCTCAGTTACAATCAATCCCCACACGAGTAAAGAAGGATTTATTATTACAATTAAATCTAATAAAGATAATTTGATATTAAAATCATATTTTGGGCCAAATTATAGCCCGATTTTGTCAAAAATCGACGATAATTGGTCTTCTTTGTTAGATTACGGTGTTTTAAATAATACAATGAAAGGAATGTTAACGATATGCTACAGATTGACGCGCAACTATGGATTAGCTATTATTGTATTAGCATTGTTCTTCAATATGTTGTTTGCGCCTTTAACAATCAAGTCTTATAGAAGCATGAAGAAAATGCAGGGATTGCAACCACATATGCAGGCCCTAAAAGAACAATATAAGGATAATCCACAAGCAATCAACAAAGAGATGATGGCGCTTTACAAACAACATAATGTTAACCCTATGGGCGGATGCTTACCTATGTTGCTGCAAATACCTGTATTCATAGCGCTGTATAATACACTCATGAGAAGCTATGAGCTTAAAAATGCAACATTCTTATGGGTTAAAGACCTGTCTGTTCCGGATAAGCTTTTAACTCTGCCGCAAGCGCTGCCCTTTATAGGCAGCGATTTCAACCTGCTGCCTGTTTTGATGGCTGTTTTAATGTTTGTGCAGCAAAAAATGTCTCCAACACCTAAATCCTCTGGTGCGGCCATGCCCAGCCTGTGGTTTCTTCCGATCATATTTGGTGTTATATTTTATAAGTTTCCTGCCGGGCTTGTGTTATACTGGTTTACAAATTCATTATCTATGCTGGTGCTTCAAAATATAGGCCGAAAATGACTTTTCACGTGAAAAATGGTAATTTCCATATGTAACCAAAAGGGCGGAGTAGGTAAAACCACAACCGCTATTAGCATCGCTACGTCTTTGGCTTTGCGCAATTCTGGCAGCGTGCTTTTAGTCGATTTTGATCCTCAAGCTAATGCCACCAGCGGCATAGGCATTGAAAGATCTGCCCTGACAAGTTCAGTTTACGATTTTATAAACGGTAACGTGGGCAAAGAGGTTGTACATAATACCGCTGTGGCCAATCTATTCGTTATGCCGTCTGCCATTGAATTGTGCGGCTCTGAAATAGAGCTGATCGAGAGTGCGGACAGAGAGTTTAGGCTAAAAAGTAAAATTTCCCAGGAATTACAAGGATATTCACATGTGATCATCGATACCCCGCCTTCTTTAGGTATATTGACCATCAACTCTTTGGTGGCAAGCGATAAAGTCATTGTGCCTATACAGTGTGAATACTTTGCCCTGGAAGGATTAATGGCTTTTTTAAATACGGTACGTTTAATCCGGGAAAGGCTTAATGCCAGCCTTGATATATTAGGCGTGTTGCTTACAATGGCTGATTACAGGACTAATATCGCATCAGAAGTAGAGCAGGAAATACGCCAGAATTTTAAAGATCTGGTTTTCCACACAGTTATCCACAGAAATGTTAGATTAGCCGAGGCTCCCAGTCATGGCAAACCCATAGGGCTATATGATCCTAAATCAATAGGAGCCCAATGTTACGATGCTTTGACTGAGGAGATTTTAGGCCGGCTAGGAGGATATAATCATGGAGAAAAAGAAAGGCTTGGGCAGGGGGATATCGGCACTCATTCCGGAGAGGGATACAGCAGGGCCCAACAGATATAGACCGGTAGATCTTTTGAAAATATCCCTAAACCCTTTGCAGCCCCGCAAAGAGTTTAAAGGCCAGGAGATAGCAGACCTTCAATCTTCGATTGCCAAGGACGGCCTTTTACAGCCTATTGTGGTG
>JAQUNS010000153.1 GCA_028717465.1 Candidatus Omnitrophota bacterium | reverse complement strand
ATGGTGGTCTATGTTGATTGTTTTGCTGGCAGAAGAGACGAATTCACTTAAAGCGCCCATCCTTTCGGGATTAGCGCAATCCAGAATAATAAATGCATCAAATTTATCTATATCTACTTCACCGCCTCTATAAAGCCCCACCTTGTCAACTCCGGGAAGAAAATTCAGATTGGACGGCACGGGATCGCAGTTCAGCATCGTGCACTTCTTGCCCATTTTTTTAATCATACGGTAGAGAAAAAGCTGGCTGCCTATGGCATCTCCCTCCGGATTTATATGGGTAGTTATTAAAAAACTGCTAAGACTCTGTATCGTCTTTTTGATCTGTGTTTTTATCTTCATTTTTTATATTATCCAGTATCTCTTCAACCTTGATAGACCTGTCTAAGGTATCGTCAAAATAAAAAGCTATCTCCGGAGCAAACCGCATCTTCATCCTGGAAGCAACAAGCTGGCGTATAAATTTCGTAGCGCTCCTCAGACCGTCTTTGGCCTGCTTCCTTTGCTGCTGGTCTCCTAAAACAGTATAGTAAACTTTTGCAAGCTTTAAGTCATTGGTGACTTTGACATGGGTAACGGTTATAAAACCGATTCTGGCATCTTTAACTTCAAAGAGCATTATCTCGCTTACTAATTTTTTAATTTCCTGGGCAACTCTGTCTATTCTACTCATTTAAAAACTCTATCCTGTAGTCTAAAATATCAGCGTCTTTAAGACCGTTAAACCAATCCACTATTTTGTCCAACATAGAATTTATCATTCTCTTATCGCTGCTAACCGTAACCAGAGCCAAAGATGAGCTCTGCCATTTATCCTGGCTGCTGAACTCTGCAACTGTTACGTTATATCTGGAGCGGACCCTGTCTTTGATGCTTTTAAGCACGGCACGCTTACTCTTGAGCGAGCCTGAATCCGGTATATGCAGATCGATTTCAAGATAACCTATCCACATCTTTTATTAATAAGCTCTTTCAGTAAAGCGATCTCCTGCTGCTTGCTCTTTATTCTACCAGATATTTTACTGCTTAAGACCTTATCCAGCATAATCCCTATCTGGGGAGATTCCTGCAAGCCAAGAGTTTTTACGTCTTCTCCGGTTATATCCAACTTTATCTTGTATATCCTGTCGATAAAACGCCAGGAATTCTTTTTCGCCCTGCCCCGGCTCAAAAAATAAATAGACAGCACAGAGTGTATATCAAGAAACTTTAATTTATCATATAAAAGATCCGATTTCAAATCTTCGAGCAATTCTTTTGACAGCCTGCAAAAGGAAGCCTGAAACTCTTTTATTATCCTGCGTTCCCGTTTGGTCAGCTCAAAAGAGCTCATTACAAAATCTGTGTCTAGATCGTTTAAGTCTTTAACTAAAATCACAAGGGGCACAATCCAGTAAAGCGGGAAATCATTTTTTCTAATAAAGGAGCCCCATTCTCTTAAAGCACGTTTTCTACTGTAATCAAGTTTTATATTGTGAGGCATAAATCCTAATGCCCCTATCTCGAACATCCGTATTATCGGCTTATAAGGGCGGTTTTCTTTGAGAACCCTGACAAACTCAGCGCAGAGCCTTTGGGTGCTTAAAGAAGCATAGGCATCTTCACTCAAGGCTTTTTTGATACAGCCAAGAGTATCGCCATCTATTTTAAAACCAAACCTTTCGGAATATCTTACTGCTCTTATTATCCTGGTAGGATCGTCAAAAAAACTCTGCTTATGCAAGATCCTGATAACCTTATTTTTTATATCTTTAAGCCCTCCGGTAAAATCTATGAGTTCAACGGCTTTACCGGAAGATAATCTAAATAAAAGCGTGTTGACGGTAAAATCGCGCCTTAAGGCATCTTCTTTAATCCCGGCCGGAGATACTTCCGGCAAACTGCCGCAATTTTTATAAATTTCTTTTCTGGCTTGAGCGATATCAACGTTAAAATCTTCCAGGTATGCCTTGGCGGTAAGAAAAGACGACTTCTCAACTTTAATATTCAACCTTGATTCAAGTTCCGATAAAAAATCACTCAACTTGGAGTCAACCAGAAAATCTAAATCTAGGCATGGTTTCTTTAAGATTAAATCCCTTACCGAACCGCCTACAAGATAAATATTTATATTCAAGTCCCGGGCTATTTTAGAGAAAGCCTCAATAGCAGGCCTGAACTTAGGATTGATTCGTCTGTTTAGTATTTCAGGTTTCATGAGCGCGGATGGTATTTTTTGTGAATCTGTTTCAAGTATTCCCTGTCCACATGGGTGTAAATCTGCGTAGTAGAGATATTAGCATGGCCGAGCATTTCTTGTACAGACCTTAAATCGGCTCCGTGCTCTAAGAGATGCGTAGCAAAAGAGTGCCTTAAGGTATGAGGGCTGATGTATTTTTTTATACCGGAGAGAACCGCATGTTTCTTAATTATTTTCCAGCATGTCTGCCTGGATATCTTTTCGCCTGACCTGTTTAAAAAAAGGAAATCAGAACTTTTTTTTAAATATTTTGCTCTGGCTTCTTTCAAGTAGCGCTGGATTGCTTTGGCAGCCTCACTGCCCACAGGCACTATTCTCTCTTTACCGCCCTTACCTTTGCATTTTAAAAATCCAACATCTAAGTTAACATCGAAAACCTTGAGGTTTACCAGCTCGGATATTCTGAGCCCGCTGGCATAGAGCAATTCCAGTATAGCCCTGTCTCTAATGGCTTGAGGGCTTCTGCCTTCTGCTGAGTTAAGAAGTTTTTCGACTTCATTTACAGATAGAACTTCGGGGAGTTTTTTCCAAAGCTTCGGTGAATCCATCGCCTCGGTAGGATCCTCATCGACATGGCCTTCTCGCGTTAAAAAACGGAAAAAAGATTTTATAGAGACCAGGTTTCTGGCTACTGTAGAAGACTCTTTACCCTTCTCCCTTTCGCTCCAGAGATAATCTGATATTAGATCCCGCCTGACCGATTTTAAATCAACTTTGCGGCTCTGGATAAAACCATAAAATTTACTCAGATCTTTGTTGTAAGCCTTGACCGTATTTTCGCTTAAACCCCGTTCTAAACCGAGATAAGAGAGGAAATCTTTTAACAGATACTCTTTGTCCATTTTTACAGGTTAATAAGACCACACCGGATTATACTTCTTTTCATATCCTATAGTGGTATCCCGGCCGTGCCCCGGATAGACAAAAATATCATCCGGAAGCGGGAAAATCTTATTCTGCAGAGAATCTTTCAGCATACCGAATGACGAATAAGGAAAATCTGTCCTGCCTATGCCGTCTTTGAAAAGAGTATCTCCGGAAAAAAGATATTTTTCGGTCAAAAAGCAGCTGCTGCCGGGAGTAT
>JAQUNS010000152.1 GCA_028717465.1 Candidatus Omnitrophota bacterium | reverse complement strand
ACAGACATCTGCCTCCAAAGAGCTTCCTAAAGAACCCTTTGACCTTTCATCCTCGATGGCTTTCATAACCAAGCTTCTTAAATCCTGTAAGAATCCAAAATCTTTTAATATCCCATCACCGTCTGATTCTATTTCAATATCCTCTAAGTCAGCCTCGTGTATGCTCTCAAAAACTGAATCGGTCTTATTTTTAGATACTAGATTCTCCCAGATATCTTCAGCTGTAAAAGGCATTATCGGCGCCGTTAACTTAGCCAGATTTGAAGCTAAAGCGTATAACGCCGACTGAGCAGACCTTCTTTTTTTGTCATTGGAATGGAAAGTATACATTCTGTCTTTCAGGATAGCTAAATATACCGAAGAGAGCGTCTCGTTCATAAATACATAAACTTTCTTGAATATCTGATTGAACTGATACTCTTCATACATAACTTTTACCTGCTTGCTGAGAACTGCCAGTTCGTTGTATATCCATCTATCTATCACATCCATTTCGCAATACTTAATGCTGTCAACGGCAGGGTTAAAATCATAGATATTGCTCAAAAGAAACCTGAAGGTATTTCTTATCTTTCTGTAAGCTTCTACCACTTGAGACAATATCTCATCTGAAATTCTAAGATCCTGAGTAAAATCCCTGGAGATAGCCCAGAGCCTCAAAACATCGGCGCCATACTTGTCTATAACCTTAAGCGGAGATATTACATTGCCTAAGGATTTAGACATCTTTCTGCCTTCCGCGTCCACTACAAAGCCGTGCGTAAGAACGGCCTTATAAGGGGGGCTGCCTTTTATGGCTATGCCGGTAATCAAAGAAGTCTGGAACCACCCTCTGTGCTGGTCGCTGCCCTCAAGGTAAAGATCGGCAGGATAGCTCAAGCCGTAATCTTTATTAAGCACGGCCTGGTGGCTTACTCCGGATTCAAACCAGACATCGATTATATCGTACTCTTTTTCAAACTCTGCCGTGCCGCAGTAACAGCACTTAAAATTGTCGGGCAGGAATTTTTTATAATCCTCTTGAAACCAGATATCAGCGCCGTGTTTAGCAACTTGATCGGCTACATTTACTACAAAATCTTTATCCAGTATCGACTTTTTGCAGCTGCTGCATTTCAATGACGGTATCGCAACACCCCAGCATCTCTGGCGGGATAAACACCAGTCCGGCCTGGTTTGAAGCATCCCTTTAATTCTCTGTAAACCTGCCTGAGGGATCCATGCCGACTTATCAGCGGCATCAATTAAACTCTGCCTTAAATTCATCTTATCAACAGACATAAACAGCTGCAAAGTAGCCCTGAATACGATAGGAGACTTGCATCTCCAGCAATGGGGATAAGAGTGCACAAGTTTTTCTTCTTTAAGCAAGGCGTTTTTATTTTTAAGAACCTCTTTTACTTTTTCGTTGGCATCCCATACCGAGAGCCCGCTAAAAATATCAGAATTCTCAAATACACCCTTGTCATTAAGAGGCATTATAAAGGGAAGGTTTCTCTCTCTGCCTAAAAGATAATCCTCCATACCGTGCCCGGGGGCTATATGGACACAGCCTGAGCCTTCCTCCATCGATACAAAATCTGCAGTTACAACTTCAGAGCCTCTCTTTAAAAAAGGATGCTCTAAAACCTGGCGCTCTAAATCGCAGCCTTTCAGTTTAGCTATAACATCTATTTTTTCTAAAGGGGCTTTCTCTTTAAAAATATTTGCCAGCTTTTGGGCAACTATAAAAACCTCGCCAGAACTCGATTTCAAAAAAACATAGTATTCCTCTGGATGGACAGCAACAGCAACATTGGATATCAGCGTCCAGGGGGTAGTAGTCCAGATAACAAAAAAGCTCTCTTGAGGCAGCTTAAGTTCAGTCCTTAAAGAACTGCTGCCGGAGAGCTTAAACTTAACATAGATAGAGTCCGAACTCTTGTCTTCATATTCTACCTCGGCTTCAGCTAAAGCTGTTTCGCACTCAATACACCAATTAACCGGTTTTACGTCTTTATAAATATATCCCTTGGCTATTAAATC
Organism: Candidatus Omnitrophota bacterium; assembly: GCA_028717465.1. Classification (GTDB taxonomy): domain Bacteria; phylum Omnitrophota; class Gorgyraeia; order Kaelpiales; family Kaelpiaceae; genus Kaelpia. The sequence continues at coordinate 1,315 of JAQUNS010000152.1, read as the reverse complement.
TGCCAACGACCTTAAAATCCAGGCTTCATAATTAAAATCTAAAGTCAGATACGGCTTCTGCCAATCTCCGATACAGCCCAGCCTCTGAAACTGATTTTTTTGGATATCGACATATTTTAAGGCATAGTCGCGCGCTTTCTTGCGAAATTTAACCGGCTCAATCTCGGATTTCTTAAGCCCCATCTGCTTGATTAACTGATGCTCAACAGGCAGGCCGTGGCAGTCCCAGCCCGGCGTAAAGCGCACAGAATAACCGCTCATTATTTTAAACCTGACCACTATATCTTTTAGAGTTTTGTTCAGGGCATGGCCTAAATGTATATCGCCGTTAGCATAAGGCGGCCCGTCATGCAGGACGAAGCTCTCTCTGTCTTTATTTTTTAAAACAAGTTTCTTGTAAAGGTCTCTCTCCTGCCACTTTTGAAAAAAAAGAGGCTCTCTGGCCGGAAGGTTGGCGCGCATCGGAAAACCGGTTTGGGGGAGATTTAAAGTATCTTTGTAATCCTTCATTTTATATTTGATATCACGCTCTGGATAAGCCGGGCAAGCTTGGGCTCTGCTTTTGCGGCAACTTCAATTATCTCTTCTAAATTGACCGGCTTTAAATCATCCGGCAGGCAGATATCGGTTATACAGCTTATGCCTAAAATCTTAAAACCGCAATGCACGCCGGCTATTACCTCCGGCACCGTAGACATTCCAACGGCATCCGCTCCTATAGTTCTTAAAAACCTATACTCTGCCCTGGTCTCTAAATTGGGCCCTGTCAGCGCAGCATATACTCCCTTGTGCAGTTTTATCTTTAATTTAAGCGCCTGAGATTCTGCGGTTTTAATCAATTTTTTATCATAAGGCTGGCACATATCCGGGAACCTGTCTCCAAGTTTATCGTCGTTAGGACCGATTAAGGGATTAACGCCCATAAGGTTTATATGGTCGTCTATAACCATTAAATCTCCTTTTTTAAAGCTCGGATTCATGCCGCCGGAGGCATTTGAAATAATAAGGTACTTTGCGCCTAAGCTGCGCATTACCTGTACCGGATAGGCAACTTCATAAGCAGAGTAGCCTTCATAAATATGAAAACGCCCTTCCATAACAACGGCGCTCTTGCCCTCTATTTTACCGAATACCAATTCGCCTCTGTGGCTCTGGACTGTTGAAACCGGAAAATTCGGTATATCCCTGTAAGGTATCGCCTGTTTGTTTTTTATTTTATCTCCGAAAGCAGACAGCCCCGTGCCCAGTATAACGGCTACTTCCGGTTTAATTTTGATATTCTTGTTTAAAAAGCTGCTGGTCTTTGCTATTTTTT
>JAQUNS010000151.1 GCA_028717465.1 Candidatus Omnitrophota bacterium | reverse complement strand
TTGCCGACAGCTTTAACGATATGTCCGAGAAGGTCAAGATTTTATTCTCTGAGATATCACGCCAGAAAGAGGAGTTAAAAAACATCATAACGTCTATCCAGGAAGGCCTTGCAGTTATAGGCAGGGGAGGCAGGATCAAAGTTTGCAATGATAGTTTTAAAGATATAACCGGAAATCAAAGCCCGGAAGGAGATTTTTACTGGAAAGTTCTGCGGGGCCCTGAAAGCCTCAATACCGCCATAAAAGATGCCCAGATTAAAAGGGCCGGATTTCAGCAGGAGGTATTCTTAAGCAATAGGGCTTTTATCTGCAACGGTTCTTTTCTCAGTGAACTGGATGATGTTGTCATAACTTTTTACGATATAACAGATATTAAGAAATTGGAGAATATAAAAAAAGATTTTGTTGTAAATGTTTCACATGAGCTAAAAACTCCTCTTACGGCTGTAAAGGGATATTTAGAGACTATATACGATGAGGCTGCAGATGAAACCAGGGGCTATTTAGATATTGTATTACGCCACACTGACAGGCTGATAAACATAGTCAATGATTTGCTCTTGCTCTCTAAGCTGGAGGATGCTGAAAAAATAAAAGCTGAAAATATAAATATAACAGAAATTTTAGACAATGTTCTGAGCATATTTAAAGCCAGAATAAAAGAAAAAGGCCTTAGGCTTAATGTTAAAATATCCGGGAGTTTAGGTACTGTCAAAGCAGATTACTTTAAGCTGGAGCAGCTCCTGATAAATCTTATTGATAATGCCGTAAAATATACAGAGAGAGGCGGCATTACTGTAGAGGTTGAACCGAACAACGGCAGTATCGCGATAAAGATAAAAGATACCGGCATAGGCATACCTAAAGAGTGTCTGGACAGAATATTTGAAAGATTCTTTGTAGTAGATAAATCGCATTCCAAAGAAAGCTCCGGCACAGGGCTGGGGCTTGCTATAGCTAAACATATAGTTTCACTCCATAAAGGCAGTATCCGCGTTGAAAGCTCTCTTTCCGAAGGCAGCGTGTTTACGGTATTTCTACCGGTAAATCAAGCCTGATTCTTAACCAATAATTAACACTCTATTTATACCAGTTTAACCGATTTTTTTTATTATTATCCCGGTTATTTAAAAGAATAAGGAGATATTAGTTATGCAGGCTTCGGTTAAGACAGATATAAACAAACTGATCTATGGGCACAAGAAAGATATTTTAGCCGGTTTTTTGAGAACTCAGATTAAAGATTATACGGATTTGATATTCCGGCTGGAGAATGAAAGGTTCGTAGACCAGAATCTGGTGAAAAAATTTTTTCAGGATAGTCAGTCCTCAAGAAAGATGCTGTTTAAAACAATTATAAACTGATGAACTGCGATTTTTTTGACCAAAACCTGATTTGCTGCAAGGCATATCCGCTGGGAATAAAAATACCCCAGCCTTATGAAATAGAGCATTTTTGTAAGACGGGTTCTTATAAATTTTGCTGCTGGCATCCGGATAACGATATAAGCATAGAAAAGGAGGTGATTAGAAATTTAAAAAATATCAGTCCGGATATTGATATAGATGAAGATTGTTTGGCGAAAAGTTAAAAATTAAATCGGTTCTATGAGTAATAACAGAATTAAAAAGGAGGATGAAGATGAACATAGTAAAAAAGATTTGTCTGCCTCTGGTATCGATAATGGCCGTGTTTTTTATTGCACAGCCTCTATATGCCGGAGAGATAGATATACTTGTAAACAAGCTGGTTGAAAAAGGCGTTTTGACTTACGGTGAAGCTCAGCAGATAGTCACCGAAACAAAAGAGCAGGTAAGGGCAGAGCTTATAGCCGGAAAATCCACAAGCGTACCGCAATGGGTCCAGAATTTAAAATTAAAGGGTGATTTGAGGCTTCGCCATCAGTATGACGATAAAGAAAAAGACTCTGTCTCAGGTCGCCACAGGGGCAGAATCAGGTTCAGGCTGGGCATGGAGACAAAACTGTCAGAACAATTTAATTTTGCCGCCGGACTTGCAACGGGCAGTGAAGATCCGCGCTCTACCAACCAGACATTCCAGGACAGTTTTGCAACAAAAGGCATTCAGCTAGATTACGCTTATATGCAGTATAATCCTATCTCTGAGCTTACTCTTTACGGTGGCAAGATGGCAAGGAGCAAGATCCTTTGGGAGCCGACAGATCTTCTCTGGGACGGGGATATTACTCCTGAAGGAGTTGCTGCTGTTTGGAGCAAAAAAATTGATTCATCAAGCCTGTTTTTTAACAGCGGTTTTTTTGTTCTGGACGAATCCAGCTCTAAAAGCAATGAGCCCTATATGGTATATTTTCAGCCCGGATTTAGCTGGAAGCTGGACGATAATTTAAGCTTAAAGGGAGCGCTCAGTTATTATATTATCCATTCCAAAGATTACGATATGGATAATTCAGCTGATACCAATACTAAGACTGGGAGTAGCCACAAATACGATTATGACTCTATCAGCCCGGCGTTAGAGCTGACCTGGAAAGATCCTTTTTCTGGGCTGGTTCCTGAGGCTAAGATGTTTGGCGAATATGTTAAAGCAAGCGATCCTAGCAGCGATGACTCCGGCTGGGCAGTAGGGTTAGCATTTGGCGATAGCAGCGTCAATGATAAAGGCAAGTGGCAAATCAGGTATGTTTACAGGCTCCTTGAGAGGATGCTTTTTTAGACTCTCTCCCGGATTCAGATTCTTACGACGGAGATACCAATGTAAAAGGTCATATGATTTCTCTGACCAGAGGCCTGGCTAAGAACGTAACTCTAGGCTTGACTTATCACCATATGAAACCTATAAAGACTCTATCCGGAGTTGCAGACCACAGCTCGGGTTCCGGAAATTATCAAAGGTTATTAAAAACAGATCTCTCGGTTAGTTTTTAACAATAAGGAGGTAACAGATGAAAAAAATTCTTAGCATAGTAGGGTTAACTCTTGCACTGATAGCAGCGGCAAATATTGCTTCTGCCGAGAAGGTGACAATCAAAGGCTCAACCACTGTTCTGCCGATTGCGCAGTTGGTGGCTGAGAGGTTTATGGCTGAGAACCGCGATATCGATATATCTTTGCAGGGCGGCGGAAGCGGCGTCGGAGTAGCTTCGATCATAGACGGGACAGCCGATATCGGCAATGCATCCAGGCCGATACAGGACAAAGAGATTGAACAGGCAGTTTCAAAAAAGGTTATGCCCAAGGCCCATGTTATTGCTATGGATGCTATCGCTGTAATAGTGCATCCGTCTAATCCGGTGGCAAAACTTAAAAAGAGCCAGATAAAAGATATCTATACAGGCAAGATGTCGAACTGGTCTTCACTGGGAGGTAGCGGCACCATAGTTGTTATATC
>JAQUNS010000150.1 GCA_028717465.1 Candidatus Omnitrophota bacterium | reverse complement strand
CGTAGATTTAGGAGTTATTCTAGCCCTGGCCTCGGCTTTAGACAATAAGAGGATTCAGCGCGATTTAATTGTTTTCGGCGAGGTTGGGTTAGCCGGAGAGGTTAGAAAAGTTAGTTTTGCAGAGAAGAGGATCAAGGAAGCGGTTAAGCTGGGATTCAGAGAATGTTTGATGCCTTGCGGAAATTTATTGGAAAAAGGCGGTTTTGATATTAAAATATCCGAAATTACTAATATTAAAGAAGCACTAAAGAAAATGGAGTAGATAATGAAATTAATAAGAATTGTTTTTATGGCTGCTTTGTTATTTTTAAGCTATTTGTTTTTCTATGCCAATCCGGAAAGTTTTCTTAAAGTACCGTTTTTTACTTTTATAGGATTGGGTATAATCCTGATACTTATTGAGTATCTTAGCTCTAAGATAAACACTATATATTTTAGCTCTTTTTTGTTTGCGTTTTTAATAGCAACGCTGCTCTCTTTGGCAATAGCGCATATTATCTCGTTCTTGAATTTTAAAATTGATTCTGGAATAACTTTGGCATTTTCTTTTATATTTCTTTTCTACCTCTGCTTTGTCGTGGCTTTTAAGTTAAGCGAAACCAAGCTGGTGACTGCTTCCAGAGGCAAAAGCGATCTTGTTGTGGTGGACACTTCGGCGATTATAGACGGCAGGATAGCCGATCTTTGTTCCACGCGGTTTCTTTCGGCCCGTTTTTTGATACCCAAGTTTGTCTTAAGAGAACTCCAGATGGTCGCCGATTCTCACGATCATTTGAAGCGCACCAGGGGCAGGCGCGGCCTGGACGTATTAAATAAAATGAGAAAATCTAAAATCGATATTGTAGTTGACGAGCATGATTTTCCCGAAATAAAAGAGGTTGATACTAAATTGATTCAGCTGGCTAAATTTTACAGCGCCTCTATTCTGACTACCGATTACAATCTCAATAAAATTGCGCAGCTTCAAGGCGTAGTAGTTCTTAATATAAACGACTTAGCCAATGCGCTTAAGCCGGTTGTTCTGCCGGGAGAAGCGATGAAAATAAGGGTTGTCAAGGAAGGTAAAGAACATAGCCAGGCAATAGGATACTTAGATGACGGAACTATGGTTGTAGTTGAAAATGCAAAGCACCTGTTAGGTAATTTTTTAGATGTTGTGGTAACAAGTGTCCTTCAGACATCAGCCGGAAGAATAATTTTTACCAAAAAGTCTAAAAATTAACATGCAGGCAACCCTGATTCTCTTAGCCGCCGGCATGGGCAAGAGAATGTCTAAAAATTATCCTAAGGCATTAATAAAAATAGGCGGTAAGCCGGTATTTGTACATACTCTTATAAATATAGGTAAAGCGAAATGTATCGGCAATATTATAATTGTTGTTCCGGCCGGATATGAAAAAAAATTTAGCAATATTTTAACAGAGTATGGCATCAGAAACGTTAATAGTGTAGTTAAAGGAGGATTGGACAGGGTCGATTCTGTATGCAACGGTATATTAGCCATAGATAAGGCCGATTATGTTTTTATCCACGATGCTGCCCGGCCTTTTATAAGCGTTAAGCTCCTGCGCTCTATTTGCAAAGAGGTTATTAAATCAAAAGCGGTTATCCCGGCAGTGCCTGTGCGCTCTACTGTTAAAATTTGCCGAAATAATACTGTTTTGAAAACTTTAGACAGAGACAGCCTCTATGAAGTCCAGACTCCTCAGGCATTTAAATTTTCTGATTTTAAAAGCGCTATTGTTAGCTTTAAAAGAAAAAAATCCGGCAAGAAGATATGGGATGACTCCTGCCTTATGGAATTAATAGGCCGTGATGTTACGGTGGTGGATGGCGATATTCGTAACATAAAAATAACCTATTCCAGCGATTTGGATATAGCAGAGAGTTTATTTAAAACATGGAAATAAGAACAGGGTTTGGATTCGATTCTCATAGATTCGCAAGAGGAAGAAAATTATTTTTAGGCGGCGTTGAAATAAATAGTAATTTCGGATTGAAAGGCACCTCCGATGCCGACATTGTAATCCACGCTGTCTGCGATGCTTTGCTGGGCGCAGTTTCAGAGCGCGATATCGGTGAACATTTTCCTGATACGGATAAAAATAATAAAGGCCGCAGCAGTTTGGATTTTTTAACTATAGTTAAAGAGATAATAATGTCTAAGAATTACAAATTAGCAAATATTGATATTACCGTTGTTATAGAACGACCCAACCTTACTCCCTATAAAGAGAAGATAAAAAATAAAATAGCTGAAATTTTAAACATTGAACCGGCTAGAATTTCGGTAAAAGCCAAACATTCCGAAGGGTCTTTTCCTAAAAAAACAGCAGTCTGTTTTGCCTCAGTGCTTTTAGTGCATGAATAATATCTGCAATTTTACTTTGTAATAAATATATGATAGCCTACCTAGATCCCGGCACAGGATTTAATTTTTTAAAAGAACCTTTTTTCCTGCTTCCTTTTATAGCCGGTTTTTTTTCTATTTTTGTTGTATTTTTTAAAAATATTATGCGTTTTTTCAAAAGGTTTAAAATCCTGGTTTTTTTATCGGCTTTATTTTTAATAATAGGAGGATTAATTATGGTCAATATTTCAGATAATATCCCAAAATATAAAAAAATTTTGATACTTGCCATAGACGGAATGGATCCTGTGATATCAGATCGTTTAATGGCGGAGGGCGAACTTAAAAATTTTTCCAGACTTAAAAGGGAAGGCTATTATTCCAGGCTTAAGACGGTATATCCTGCTGAATCCTCTGTTGTCTGGGCAAGTTTTGCAACTGGGCTTTTTCCGCAGCAGCACGGTATATTTGATTTTATTATGAGAAATCCTGAAAATTATGCGCTATATCTTGGATTGTCTGACATTAAAACAAAAACTCGTAATTTGAGATTGGGAAAATTCAATATTCCTGTCAAAAGAGAAGCAGTGGCGGAGAATATTCTTCAAGAAAAATGTTTTTGGGATTTATTGTCGGAAAAAGATGTTCCGGTTTCTGTGTATTTTCATCCCCATACTTTTCCGGCCAGAGCAGTAACAGGGCGTATGATATCCGGAATGGGCGTGCCCGATATATACGGTACAATGGGCCGTTATTATTATTATACTGAAGACAGTTCAGGTCTGGGCAAAGATATAAAAGGCCAATTAGTTACGGTGGCCAGAAAAGGCAATAAAATAAAGGATTTTATTTATGGCCCAAAAGTAGAGTCAAAACAGTTAAGAGTTCCTCTTGAGGTTATATTGAGCGACAATGTTAAACAAGCTAACTTTAGGCTGCCCGGTTCTGAATTTAATCTAAAAGAAGGGCAATGGAGCGATTTTTATAAGATAACTTTTAAATCAGGTTTTGCTAAAAAAATCAGTGCTATAGCAAAGTTTTATTTAAAAAGCGTACAGCCG
>JAQUNS010000149.1 GCA_028717465.1 Candidatus Omnitrophota bacterium | reverse complement strand
ATGTGTTTGGCGGTATTTACCGGTCTTTCAGCCCGGAGTATATTGCAGGAGAGATGAAGCATTTGGTGAAAGATTTCGGAGCGAGGGATATTGCATTTGTAGATTCGACATTTACTTTTACCAGAGAAAGGACCCTGCAGGTTGTGAAAAAGGTTAAAGAAGCCAATTTAGGAGTCAGCTGGACTTGCTCTGTCAGGGCGGATATTTTAGATAAAAGCCTGCTTAAGGAGATGAAAGATTCCGGATGCTGGAGAGTGCGTATTGGAGTCGAGTCAGGCAGCAGCGAAGTGCTTAAATTCATAAAAAAAGGCATAACCAGATCTCAGATTAGAAGAGCGGCAATCTGGGCATATGAGTTGGACTTAGAACCCAAAGCATTTTTTATGTTGGGCCATCTTAATGATACAAAAGAGACAATTGCGCAGACAGTAGATTTTGCTTTAGGACTCCCTTTAAAAGATATCACTGTGCAGATCAATACCCCGCTTAAAAATACTCCCCAATATGAATTGGCAGATAGGTTTGGTGACTGGCTGACAAACGATGTATCTAGAAGCAGTTTCTGGGAAGCTGTGTTTATTCCCAAAGGATTGAGCTATAAAGAGCTGTCTCAGTATCACAGAAAGTTTTATTTAAGATTTTATCTAAGGCCGCAAATATGGTTCAGGCATATTATAAAAATACGTTCCTTTATCGATGTAATAAAATACTTAAGAGGCACAGTTGTTCTAGCATTTATGTGTTATATATGGCTGAAGAAAAAACTATAATCGCAAGGTCAAATCCAGAAGATTTGAATAGTATTGTTTTATTGTATGAAAGGTATATGTTTGAGTCTTACCTGATACAGTTAGGCAGAGGTTATATAGAGAATTATTTGTCATATATAATAAAATCTCAAGATTGCGTAACTCTTATTGCTAAAAATGATCGGATAGTAGGTTTTATAATGGCGGCATTGAACAGCAGAAAGTTTTTTTACGGGCTGGTATTTCAAGCTGATCAGATATTGTTTCAGTCAATATATTTTTTGAAACATCCGGTAAAATATTTTAGAATTTTAGAATTGTTGTTTTATCCTTTTTGATCCAGGCTAAAAAAAACAAATGCGGAATTTCTTTTTGTGGCAATCGAACCTGATTGCCGCAATCAGGATTTAGGAAAAAATCTCATATTTGAAGTCTTAAAAATTATGAAAGAAAAATCCATAAAGCATGTTAAAGTAGCCGCAAATTTAAATAATGCGGCTGTTAACAGGCTGCTAAGCAATATTGGTTTTAAAAGAGAGAGGGTCTTTAATCTGTTTAACCGTTGTCATTGTTTATATAGTTATGAATTGCGTTAAAGTGCTCTTGATAGACCCGCCTGTTACGGATTTAATCAGAACAGAGCTGCCGCTATCTATCAATAAGAACCTCGGGCATACTTGTAATCTGGGTTTGCTCTATATATTAAGTGCATTGAGAAAAACAGATAAAAGCATATCTGCAAATTTTTTAGATTGCCGGACATTCAAGGCAGAATATCCTCGGGTTGCTTTAGAGGTAAAAAAACACAATCCTGATATAGTAGGTATTTTTTCAGTTACTCATAATATAATCAGTGTTTTAAATCTGGCCGGCGCAATAAAAGAAATTTTGCCCAATACCCATATAAATCTCGGTGGCCCCCATCCAACTCTCTTTCCTAAGCAAAGTTTGAAATATCCGGGCGTTGATTCCATCACGGTCGGAGACGGCGAACGCTCTTTTCCCGATCTTGCATTGAATTTCAAAAACCCAAGGAGCCACAGCGCTAAAGGAATCTACTTTAAAGATTCAGATTCTGAAAGATTTTATCCGGACTTCATAGATAACCTTGATGAGTTAGACTATCCGGCCAGGGATTTAATTTTAAACAAGAGGTATAATTACCGCTTAAGCCGCAGGCGCAGAGTAGCTACTATGGTCTCTTCCAGAGGTTGTCCGCATTTTTGCACCTTCTGTCTGGTGCCGAATATAAAATACAGAAAACGCTCTGTCGGTTCAGTGCTATCGGAAATAGACCAGTGTTTAAAAATGGGATTTGAAGAGATATATTTTGTCGATGATACTTTTAATTCCGATATCAACTGGCTGAGAGATTTTATTTCTGAGATTAAAAAAAGAAACATTCTTTGGAGCTGCAGGGCAAGAGTCGACGGCTTAAATGATGATTTGGTCAAGGAAATGAAATCCAGCCACTGCATCAGAATTCATTTCGGAGTTGAAACTTCAACCGACGAAGGCCTTAAAATTTTAGGCAAAGATACCACTATCGACACAATTAAAAGAGTATTCTCTTTCTGCAGGAAGCACCGGGTTGAAACAGTCGGATACTTTCTGGTAGGTTCTCCCGCCGAAAAAACAAAACAGGATATTTTAAAAACCATAGATTTTGCTGTCAGGCTAAATCCGGACTATGCGATGTTCAATATCCTGGCTCTATATCCCAAGACAGGACTTTACCGCCGGGCTTTAGAAAAAAATATAATTACCAACAGCCTCTGGGAAGGATTTATCGAAAATCCTTATCGGGATTTTGAGCTGCCGTTCTGGCAGGAATATTTTAGCCGTAAACAACTCTACGGTTTTCTTAAATATGCATATTTTAATTTTTATTTAAGGCCGTCAGGCATAAAAAATATTGTTAAAATTTTAAAATAAATGAAATTCAGTCAATTTAAAAATGCCATAGGTTTTATTTTTGGAAAACCTCATACCGTATATGCTCATTACGGCATAACTCACCGCTGTAACCTCAACTGTTATATGTGCCAGGTAAAAGGAGATGCTGAATACAGAGAACTTTCTTTAGGCCGGATATATAGTTTAGCAAAGAATTTAGCGCGCTTAGGCATTTCTTATATAAGTATAGGCGGAGGCGAGCCCTTGGTCAGAGATGATTTAACCGAAGCCGTCAGAATATTTAAAAAGCACAGCATCAGGACCAGGCTTCTTACTAACGGTGTTTTATTAAGCGAAAGCCTGGCCAGAAAACTCCAGATTAGCGGACTGTCTGATCTGTCTGTATCCTTAGACAGCCTGGACCGGGAGAAATACAAATATATAACAGGCACAGACTGCTTAACAGGCGTAATGGATGCGATTACGGTTGCCAGAAAGTATTTTAAAAATGGCGTCAATTTATTGAATACGGTAGTATCTAAAATAAATATAGAAGAATTGCCCGTGCTGTCTATTTTTGCCAAAGAACACAGGTTTAAAATTTCTCTTATCCCAATTGAAAATGCAAGGGATAATTTCACTCTGCAGGATAAAGAAAAAATTGCCAATATTCTCAATAGCCTGGACAGAAAACATGTATTTAACAGCACTAATTTTATCAGATTATTGCCGGATTATTTATGCGGGAGCTTTAAAAATACAGAGTGCTTAGCA
>JAQUNS010000148.1 GCA_028717465.1 Candidatus Omnitrophota bacterium | reverse complement strand
GATTTGGTGATAGGGGCTGATTCCCACACCTGTACCCACGGCGCTTTGGGCGCATTTGCAACGGGTATGGGCTCTACCGATATAGCTTTTTCCTGGTTTAGCGGAAAATGCTGGTTGAAGGTTCCCGAAACGATCAAATTTATATACAAAGGCAAGCTCAATAAGTGGGTTACCGGCAAAGACATAATATTATTTACGATAGGAGATATAGGTGTTGACGGAGCTATCTATAAGGCGATGGAGTTTACAGGGCCGCTGATACGAAAACTTAGCATGGATAGCAGGTTTACGATATCGAATATGGCAATTGAGGCAGGAGGTAAAGCCGGAGTCATTGAGCCTGATGAAATCACTCTGGGCTACTTGAAGGACAAATTTAACGCCAAAGATTATCAAAAAATAAAAAAAGACCTAGCGTTTTTAAAGAGCAGCAAAGACGCCTCTTATTGCGATGTAAAAGAATATGATCTGACAGGCTTAGAGCCCGTTGTCTCCTGCCCGCACCTGCCCAGCAATATCAAAAGAGTTTCGGAGTTAAAAAAAGTAGCGATAGACCAGTCCGTCATAGGCTCCTGCACCAATGGCAGAATCGAGGACTTAAGGCTGGCCGCTGAGGTTTTAAAAGGCAGAAGAGTAAATTCCAGGGTCCGTCTTTTGATATTTCCGGCTACTCAGAAGATATATCATCAGGCTCTCTCGGAAGGGCTGTTTGATATTTTTATTAAAGCCGGCGGCGTCATATCTCCTCCGACATGCGGGCCTTGCTTAGGAGGGCATATGGGCGTTTTAGCAGAAGGCGAAGTTGCCATAGCCACTACAAACAGGAATTTTATCGGCAGAATGGGGCATATCAAGTCATTTGTCTACCTTTCCAATCCCGCTGTTGCCGCAGCTTCGGCAGTAAAGGGAAAAATATCTCACCCGGAAGAAATATAAAGCTTGATTCTATTTTTCAATCAGGTATAATAAAAAAATAAAGATAGATTAATTCTTATTCTTTTATGCATCAAGGAGGGAGAGGGTTTTAAAAAATGTCTTTGTATATTTAAATGTTTTTTGCTGGTAGAATAAGTTTAGATCTTTGACATAGTTTAATTGGAGACCCGGTATCCCTGCCACAACCCCACGCCCGTGGCCAAGCCCCCTCCTCCACCCCCTAATGCCGGGTCTCCTTATAAATTTTGTTTTGATATAAAATTGATTTTAAAATAGAATAGATTCAGTTCTTTCATAAAATATTCAACAGTATAAGGGAATCCCGATGGAATTTCGGGAACAGCCCCGCTGCTGTGACCTCAAGATCTTTATTTGAGCCTATTGCGGTATTGTTGCCGCAAGAAAAAGCCACTGCCTTAAAGTTTAAGGGTGGGAAGGCCGGTTCAAAGGTTGAGGAAGTCAGAAGACCTGGCTGTTGAAGATAAGTTTTAGCTCTCTCGAGGATAGGGGAGCTGCTACTGACTCGTTGGGTTTATAAATCGAGGGTGAGCCCTGTTACCTTTTTAGGTAGCAGGGCTTTTTTATTTTAAAGCTAAAAGGAGGAAACAAAATGAAGAAATTTTGGGCAGTATTAATTTTTAATTGTCTGTGCTTTTTATTGATTGCGGAAAATGTACAATCTGAAGTTGTTGGCCTGAATCCTATAATTATAACTTCCCACTCTAGTTTTAAAGGCGTATCGAAATATGATATTCCTTATAAGGTGAATGTTTTTTCCGCTAACGATATAGAAAAATCAGGAGCAGAAACTTTGTTGGGTTTCCTTAGAAAAGTCGGCGGTATTAATGTTAGCGATTGGTATGGTACCGGCGTTAAGGCAAGCGTAGATATGATGGGTTTTGGCGAAACTGCTAGCTCGAATCTTTTGCTTTTAATTAACGGTAAGCGTGCAAATGATATTGACATGAGCGGAATAGACTGGACTCAGGTAAGCATCAGAAATATCGAGAGAATAGAGGTATTAAAAGGCGGAGGAACTGTTCTATATGGCGATAATGCAGCCGGCGGTGTTATTAATATAATTACAAAAAAACCTTTTTCAGAAAAATTGTCCGGTTCTCTGGAGGTTAAATTAGGAAGTTATTCGTCTGATCTAGAGAGCCTGGAAGTCCAGCAAAAAACAGATAAACTATCTCTGTATTTAAATGCAGCTCATTCAGGGACAAACGGCTATCGTAAAAATAGCCATTATTTTTCGGATAATCTTAGTACCTACTTGGAGTTTAACTTTCAAGAAAACAGCGCAGTTTTTTTGGATTTAGGCTATCATAGGTATAGATATGGATTGCCGGGTGCACTTTATGATACAGATATAGGCAATGGTTATTCCAGAACAGATACTAAATATCCCGATGACCATGCTTGCATGGAAGATTCTTATTACAATGCCGGATTTGAACATAGTTTTAATGATACCGATAGATTATTATTCAAGGCTGGTTTTAGAAATAAGAACGGTAAAGACAATTGGGACGGGTCAGGCTATAACATAGATAGAAATATACAGAATAGAGATTTAAGAATTGAGTTTTTAAAAAACTTTTATCTAGGTGGTTTGTCAAATGATTTAATTGCGGGTTTAGATTTTTATCGCGCAGATTTCTCAGCAGACAAAGATTATTATAATGAAACTTTTTGGTCTACTGATGATTGGACGGATATAGACAGGTCTACTCGGTCTATTTTTATGCAGAATGAAGTTAGGTTAAATGACAAGTTAAGCATTCTTTTAGGCGCAAGACATCAAAAAGAAGAATTTACATTTGACTATATTTCACGCTCAGGTGCCTATGCCGCAGTCGATGATGATATTAATTTTAACAAAGAGGCTTATGAGGCCGGGATTAACTATTTATTGAAAGAGAAGGCTAATATATTTTTACACTTTGCCCGTGGTTTTAGAGTCCCAAAGACAGACGAATATTTCAGCGTTTGGGCCTCGCCGCCTGTAAACAAGAATCTTCTGGCTCAGAACTCTAAAACTATAACAGGTGGTTTTAATTCACAAATAAATGAAAAAACAAATTTTGATTTTAATATATTTTATATGAACGCAGATAACGAGCTTTATTACGATCCGACTTTATATTCTAATGTTAATTATGAGGGCACAGAAAGGCTGGGGTTTAATGTTAATTTCGGTTGCATTATTTCTGAAAAATTATTATTGAACTGGTTCTATGCCTATTTGGATGCTCAATACAGGGAAGGCTCCTACAAAGATAAGATTATACCTATGGTGCCAAAACATAGCTTAAAATCAAATCTAAGCTATTTTTTATCTGATAATTTATCTTTTTATGCTGATTTCATATATAGAGGCAGTGTCTATCAGATAAATGACCCGGGAAATATTTATAAAAAGGGGGATTCTTACTGGGTTACCAATATAAAGATTGATTATAAGTGTAAAGATGATTGGATATTTTATATG
>JAQUNS010000147.1 GCA_028717465.1 Candidatus Omnitrophota bacterium | reverse complement strand
TACAGATATGAAGAAGGAGGTCAAAACTATAATGAAACACGAACTATTGCCAGGTTTACGACTAGTTTTTAGGTATCCTAAGGAATTAGCTGTTGTTCTATTGCCGCTATCTCTATTCGTTGCCTTGAATGCATGCGCAGAGATAGACTACTCTACGCAAAATACCCCGCTCTTTGTTAAGGCAAGAGAGGCGGTAAACGGGGTAATCAAGAGCCAGTTTTCATATGACCGCACGGCTTTTGCAGAGAAAATATCGGAAGATTTTTCGGACAGAATGGAGTTTCTTTTTGATGTTGAAGTCAGAAGTATGCAGAAGATGCCTGTAGATTTTGAGTTTTTTATAGATGCTGTTAATGAAGCAGAAGATGTTTTAAGCGTGTTGTTTTCCTGGAACAGACAGTATATGAACTGGGACGATCCGGATGATACTACGGCTAAAGGAAAGTCTGAATTTGTGTTCCAGAAGACAGCCCAGGGATTTTTGCTTAAAAATATTGCAGGGGATAACCCTTTTTAAAAATTAGGGAGTAAAAAAGATGAAAAATAAAATTTTGTACTGTTTTTTAGCGATTCTGTTTTTTTACTCAGGTCTATCTCCTTCTCTGGCCAGTGAGCCGACAGGGGCGATAAAGCTGGGCCTTGATTTAGCGACTGCCACAGCCGACACAAAAAGCTTAACCGAAGGCTTAAAGAAAGTCGGCCAGGATAAGCTGGATGAATGGATGTGGGACTCTATTGGCGGTTATGAGATGCTGTTAAACTCTACGTCTGAGGCCAGTATTCCGGGGGCTAAAGACAAGCTGAAAGCCATTGTAGAGGTAGTCCAGAATATCGAGAAGTTTGCCATTGCAGTTACCGAGGGTAAATATGACGATGCTTTATTTGTCGCCATAGACCAGACTGTTAGCATTGTCAACCATCCCTTGGTGAGTGTAACCTGGGCTGCTTGCAAGATGACCTATGAATCCCATAAGCTGGTTCAATCCACCCAGGCGGCTTTGAATATCGAGCAGCTTTATGGAGTCGTCTCATCCGACAGGCGCTTAATGGGTGTGGGCGGCTCTAAAGACAGCCCGCCTTTAATTCCTGAGACTTCAGCCAGCGCTGATTATTTCTTTGAAAAATACATAATTACCGACGCTTCTGTCAGGGCGCTGGTTAAGTCCTATGTCGAAAAAGAGATTGGCGAAAGCTGGCCGGAAGAGTCCTGGGGTGAATGGGCAAAGTCCTGGATGGCAGTCGGTTCCGGAGTGGATACAAAAGAGGCTGCTGAAATAGCGCGGCTTGCCGGTGAATGGCGCAATAAGGCCAGGACCTGGATTATGCGCCTGATAAAAGATGTTAATAACCAGGCTAAGGTTTA
This sequence comes from Candidatus Omnitrophota bacterium, assembly GCA_028717465.1. Lineage (GTDB taxonomy): Bacteria > Omnitrophota > Gorgyraeia > Kaelpiales > Kaelpiaceae > Kaelpia. The sequence goes on along the minus strand of JAQUNS010000147.1, from coordinate 2,076 downwards.
CTGGGCACAAACTAGGGCCCGCCAGCAGCTGGCTGCTTTTGAGGAGTTTCAGAAACGGGTAGGCCATTTTTACAATAACGATTTTGAAAGAATGGTTAAAGAGTTTCAGGATATTCAGAAACATAAAAAAGCCCTTCCACAGTACAAAGAAGTTTTAACTAAGAGCCAGCAGGAGCGGCCGAAGATAAAAGCCAAGATAGACTCTAAAGATTATTTGAAGGAGCGTGACGGTACTGCCAATGTCAACAAAGCTTTAAATGACTGGAGCAGCCAGACTTATTCTGTCTCTACCGCTGCTTCTATCGGAGGGGATTCTCAGCTGGCATCGGCACTAATGGAAGAATCCAAAGCCTGGCGCGCAATGCGGGAAGGTTTTACTAAAGAAATAGAAGATAAAACTGAGGATATCGTTAAAGAGCAGGCCGAAGATTATACAAAGGCCCCTGTCTATGTATATTCCAGCATTGCCTGGAGCCAGAAGTTTGCTGCAATTGAATCTGCAGCCCGTTCGTATTATTCCACCCTGTTTGAACAGTTAATCAAACCGTTTGATATGAGCAGTGTTAGCTTAGAGATTGAAGGCAAAGATGAGAGGACTCAAAGCGTATCTGCTGATCCTGATACAGTTAAGAAGGCGATGCTCGATTTTCTAAATGAAGGCAGGTTTGATTTAGCCTGGGCCTTATTGAATGCCTGGGACAATATTTTGGGACGGGAGTTCGGCCTTTATCATGGCAATATGGAAAAAGAGGCCAAAAAGCGCTGGTCTACTACTCCCCAGGGTGTTATCTCGGCTGAAGAAGCCTATAAATCCCAATATGAATCGACTGTCCAGCAGGTCAATGCCTTGCGCCCGTCTCTGGATGCTATTTATGAAAGGGCCTGGGCAGTTTTAAGGTCTTGCAGCGGGTTCTGGGGAGCAGGCCAGGACTGCTGGAATAAATACTACCAGGCTGTGGCTCCGGCTCATGCCATCCACAACCAGATAAGCGCTTTATGGAGAGCTTTTACCCCGTTTAGTGACAAACAGTGGATTGAGCGCAACGGCTGGAGCAAAGCTGCCTCAGCTGCCCAGACTAGTTTAAAGACCCTTAAAGAGTTAGACGGCGTTGTTTTCTCCCAGACCCGCGGTTTCCTGCAGGAGATCTACAGTATTTTTGACGGTTTGCGTAAAGCCCGCACAGAGCAGTATGAAAAATACCGCAAGGTTTTTAACAATCTAAATGGATTTTTTGAAAAAAATATTCCTGCTTTAGAACGTATGGCTGAATCTGTTGATGAGCGCCTCAAAGATTTAAAGGAAAACACCCATACTTATGTTGTGCCCATCCGTTCTGAAGGACAAGTTTATTTCTCCTATTTGCCCGGAAGGCTCAACAGCATGGCTCAAATGCTTCAGCAAGGCATAGTTCCTGCCCAATCTATGTTGTATATAGAAGTGCAGCTGGATCAGGTAGAGAGAAAACTGGAAGAGCTAAAGTCAGGCTGGGACAATCTGCCAAAATTAAGCAATGCTGAGATTGACCAGATAAAGGTTTTAGTCAACCCGGCGTTTAATTATGCTAAAGACAGCGAAGAGATAAAGAATAAGATAAATATTGTAAAACAGCTGTCATCAAAGACGCGGCCCAAGGTATCTGAATTCGAGAGCCTTGCCGATACTGACGGCTCCAACAGAGACAAAGACGTTCTCTGGCTGATGCAGAATGCTAGAAAGATACAGGCCTTTATCGATGAGATGATTGCCCAGAAATATTTTAAATACCGTGATGGAGACTACCGTATCGATGTTAATATAGAGCAGTCCAACCGCATGGTAATACTGGATCAGCCTTATAGGCATTATGCTACAGCCGATGAACTTGAAAAGATATCCGCTCCTGTTAAGCTGGCCTGGCAGAGAGCGGGGGTTAGCGGTTTTATCGGTAAATATGCTCCAAGTTATGCCAGTGCGATAGATAATATTTTAAATATGTCTGATGTTGTACCGGCTAAAGGCGATAATTTTATAGTCGGCGTAAGAAGGGCTATTTACGGTGAAGATATTCAGAAAGCCTCGAGTCTAATAGCGTCTGT
>JAQUNS010000146.1 GCA_028717465.1 Candidatus Omnitrophota bacterium | reverse complement strand
CAGCCCAATATTATGTTTATTGAGGCTATGGGGCGTGATTCCGGCCGCTTGGCGTTTGAAGCGTCCAGAGGTGATAATTTTGAAGGTTTGACTGATGCAGAAATAAAAATCCAGGAAGAACTTCGCGATACAATTATTGTTATCACTCCGGAATACCCAGTATCTTTAGAAGAGATAAGAGTCGCTATCCAAGGAAAAATAGACCAGTATAATGCCTGTACTGTTGTGGTTGCAGAGGGTTTCAGGATACAGGAAGACCCTAGTGCTGGGGTCGATGAGTCTGAAGTTGACCCTGCAGGGCATAAACACTATGAGGGCATTGCTCAGGAATTGGCATCTCGCCTGAAGCCGAGTTTTTCAACAGCGAAGATACGTTCTAATATGTATTTAACCTACGAAGGTAGAGGGGTTGTTCCGACCGATTACGATATTGCGATGGGAACAAATATAGGCCATATGGCAGCCAGATTGCTTTTAGAAGGTACAACAGGAGGAAGATTCGTAGGCTATACTAATCCTATGAATCCTTTAGTTGACGGCCCTATTGTGCTTGAGTTGACAGGCATATCCAATCGCAATGATTTAAGAAATCCTGACTTATACGATCCTCAGACTCTGGGTCGTAACGGCGTATTGATGCCTTAAAACATATTTAAAAATAAAATAAAAAACAGGTCGATATTAAAGTGGTTTTTTATAATTTGACACGTTCTTTATAAAGTGGTATAAATAACACATGGCAACCACAAAGGGGCGGTTGACAGAAGAAGTATCTTTATAATCGATAATTTAAGGCAGTCTCTATATAGAGGCTGCCTTTTTTATTTATTTTTGTTTTATGAAATTGAAAGAGAAAAAAATTAATATTTTTTCCGTACTAAATGTTTTGCGGGAAAGGGTGCACGATTTAAATCTTATCCATTCCAGGCAGAAAGAGATAGAGAGTGCTTTGCGTTATTCCGAAGAACAATACAGGGTTACCCTTGATTCTATGGCCGATGCTATACATGTCGTAGGCCCGGATTTAAGCATAATTCTTTTTAACAAGACATTTAAAAAATGGATGCGGATTTTAGGCTTAAACACCGATATTGTTGGTAAAAATATCTACCAGGCTTTTCCGTTTCTGACTGAGGAAGTTGCCAAAGAATATGAACAGGTGTTTACAACATCCGAAGTCCTTACGACAGTAGAGACAAACAGAATAAAAGACACAGAGATAATTACAGAAACAAGAAAAATACCTGTTTTAAAAGACGGCAGGGTCATAAGGGTCGTTACTGTCATAAAAGATATTACAGAGTCAAAACGCACTAAAGAGAAGCTCGTCGAGTCAGAGAGAGAAAAAAAATTAGTGCTAAACAGCATATGCGAACATATTATATACCATTCACCGTCAATGCAGATGATCTGGGCTAACAAAGCAGCTGCCGATTCGGTGGGATTACAGCCGGAAGATTTGACAGGGAAATACTGCTATAAAATATGGCATGGCAGAGAAGAAGCTTGCCTTAATTGCCCTGTTGTAAGAGCCCGCGATACCGGCTTAGCCCAGGAGCATGAAATAGCCTCCCCTGACGGCAGGGTCTGGTTTATTAAAGGCTACCCTGTTAAAAATTCAAAAGGCCAGGTCACCGGAATGGTAGAGACCACTTTGGAAATAACTAAAAGAAAGAACGTCGAGGATTCTCTTGATAGGCTAAACAGGGCATTGTTAAAGTCTAACGAGAGAATGAGAAAGCTGATAATGAAAGATGCTCTAACAAATCTTTATAATCTGAAATATCTACATGAAATAATTGAGCCGGAGTTCTCGCGTGCGGCCAGGCTTAATCAGCCTTTATCTTTGATTATTTTCGATATAGATTATTTTAAATCTATCAATGAAGTCTACGGCCATGTCTTTGGCGATTTAATTTTAAGGCAGATTGCAAGGCAGCTGAAAAAGATAGTCAGAAGCTACGATATAGTTGTCCGTTCCGGCGGAGAGGAATTTGCTGTTCTATGCCCGGCTACTTCTAAATCAACTTCTTTGAACTTAGCCCAAAGAATTCTGGATATGATCAATGTTTATGAATTTGGGAGCAAAAAACAAAAGGTTAAATTTGCAGTCAGTATAGCAGTGATATCTTATCCCGACGACAGGATATTTTCCAACAGCATGATTGTAGAAGGAAAAGATTTGATAAATTCCGGTTATAAGATTCTCTCTAAAACCAAAGAATCCGGAGGCAACCGGGTGTTTTCATGCGAAAGTTTAACGTCAGGCAAGAATGCAGATTCTGGCTCTGCTCAAGAGACAGAGAATACTAATCTGTTAAAAGAAAAGCTGGAACGCTTAACCAAGCAAGCCAACCAGAGTTTAATCGAGTCTGTTTTTGCTTTTGCCAGGACAATAGAACTGAAAGATCACTATACCGGTGAGCATGTCGAAAAAACAGTTCAGTATGCCGTCTCTATTGCTCAAGCTCTGATTTTGCCATCTGAGGAAGTGGAGAGAGTCAGGCAGGCCGCTATATTGCACGACTTGGGAAAGATAGGTATAAGCGAGAAGATACTCCGTAAAACATCTACATTGACCAAAAAAGAATATGATATTATTAAAAAACACCCTCAAATCGGAGTCGATATAATAAGGCCGATTCATGCCTTACACGATTTGATACCATATATTCTTTACCACCATGAAAGATGGAACGGTAAAGGCTATCCTTACGGTTTAAAAGGAGAGGATATTCCTTTAGGTGCCAGAATCGTAGCTATAGCTGATGTCTATCAGGCCCTGATATCAAACAGGCCTTATCGGGCTGCCTATTCAGACCATGAGGCTATGGATATTATAGATAAATGTTCCGGCTACGATTTTGATCCCGAGATAACAAAAGTTTTTCTTGATATTTTAAAATAAATATAAAGTTTATTTTTCTCAGTTAACTTTATCCATTCTGTGGTATAAATATATTAGGCTTTGAGGGGGTTAGCTATATTATGCTTAGAAAGCTAGTAATAATTATACTGTTTTTTTCTTGGTTTTTGTCAAGTTGTACCGATGTTTTTTTCAACGCAGGTTCTCTATGCCGCAGATCTAAAACGATAACCAATTTTGGATTTGTAGGATTAGGAGCAATGGGCATGGGTATGGCAAAGGTTATTTCTGAAAGCGGTATTCTTACTTTTGGTACCGATATCAACCCCGGCGTTAGAGATAAATTCGTTCAGGGCAAGATAGGCATTGCAGCTGATAGCTTAGAAGCTATGGTCAGGCAGATGGGGGAAGGCAGAAAAGTTATCTGGCTTATGGTGCCGCATGGAACTGCGACTGATGAGACCATAGCCAGCATTGTTCAGTTAAGGCAAGAAGGCCTTTTAAGTGAAGGAGATATTATAATAGATGGCGGAAATTCCAATCATAACAGGCATAGAGAGCATGCTAAAACACTGGAAAAAGCAGGAATCATACTTTTAGATGCCGGTACCAGC
>JAQUNS010000145.1 GCA_028717465.1 Candidatus Omnitrophota bacterium | reverse complement strand
GACTGGATTGAAAAAATATGCGATTTGATAATTCAGAAAAATTTGAAAATAAAACTAACCGGCCTGGCTGTCCCAAGAGGAGATATGGACTTAAAGTTGTTGCTCAAAATGAAAAAAGCCGGATTTTACAGGCTGGAGTACGGCATAGAGAGCGGGTCTGACAAAATTCTCAAAGCAATGGGCAAGAACTTTAAATCTGAAGATGCTAAAAAAACACTGGCTCTAACCAAAAAATCCGGCATTCAGAATGTAGCATATTTTATAGTGGGATTCCCGACAGAAGATGATATTGAATTCCAGAAGACCCTGGATTTTATAAAAGAAAACAAGGCCAATATCGACTTTGTAAAATCAGTTAACCCTCTTTTTCTAATGAGCGGTTCTGAAATTTTTTCAAACCCTGACAGATTTAACATTGAAACACCCCAAGACAATTCCGATATTTACTGGTCGATAGGAAGTTCCAATAATTTCGACGTACGTATGGGCAGAGTCAAGAGCACGCACAAACTACTGAAAGAACTGGGCATAGCTTATACCACAGAAGCCACCGCTCTTCCGGAACAAAAATACGATATAACACTGGTGACTACGCCTCCCTGGGGCATAGAGAACCCTCCGGTCGGGTTGGCATATCTGGCAGAATATTTAAAATGCCACGGCTACAGGTGCGCAGTCTTCGATTTAAACGTGGAATTCTACAATGCTGTTGGCGATAATTTAAAGCATCTTTGGCACGTTGAAAACAAAAATTTCTGGCGCGATGCAGAATGGCTTGAAATACTTCTGTCGATATTCGACAGGGAGATAGAGAAATATATAAACAAAATACTGCAGACAGGATCTCCGATAATAGGATTTTCGGTAGTAGATCCCAAAGAGAGAATTACAATAGAGTTTATCAGGCGCATCAAGGCAAAAGATCGTTCCCGCCGCATTATACTGGGCGGCCCGGCTACGCTTACTGCCCATGCCCGCAAAATATTCCTTGATCAATTAGGCGACAAGATAGACTATTTTGTCATAGGAGAGGGTGAAGATACTCTTGTCGAGATAATGAAAAAAAACTGCCAAGGACCGATACCCGGCACAATAGCTATTAAAGAATCCAAGGAATTAGAATATCTTAAACGCCCGCAGATAAAAGATTTAGATTGTATCCCATATCCCAGCTATAATGATTTTAACTTAAAATGCTACCCGGGTAATTCACTGATTTTGGAATGGTCCAGAGGCTGCATATCGCAATGCGCATTCTGCATAAACCATCAATTGATACAAGGATACAGAGCCAGGTCTGCCGGGCACATATTCAATGAGCTCAAGTACCATAACAATATAAATAAAATATCCTATTTCACAATATGCGACCCGATATTAAACGGAAGCCCTAAGACTTTAGATAAATTATGCTCTCTGATTATGGAAAACAGCCTGAATATCAACTGGACCGGTGAAGTAATACCAAGAGAAGATATGGATATTGCCTTGCTTAAAAAGATGAGAGAGGCCGGCTGCTTTAAATTGCAGATAGGGCTCGAAAGCGGTTCTAACAAGGTGCTTAAAGATATGAAAAAACCTTATACTGCAGCAATAGCGGAAAATTTCCTTAAAAAGTCTTCGCTAGCAGGGATAGAGACGGAGATGTTCATCATGGTAGGCTTCCCGACCGAAGAAGAATCTCATTTCCAGGAGACAATTGATTTCGTAATAAGAAACCAGCACTACATAGATACTATAAAATCTATAAACACCCTGCATCTTATAGCGGGAACCGAAGTATATAACGATTATTCCAAATACGGGATAAAAGAGCTCCCTGATAAAAACTGGCATTATCTCTGGCAAGCCGAAAAAGGCAACAGCTATTCTGCAAGAAAAGAGAGGGGGGAGCGCTTGCTCGAGCTAGCAAAAGAGCTGGGAATAAAAGTCATGGAGACCAATCTTAATGAAGGCAAACAACAGCAAGAACAGAATCCGTCATTATCCAATTTAAAACTTCTGGTAAATAAGCTCCAGGATTTGCCCGAGCGAAAAAAAGAACTGCACCCTGGCGCAACAATGCCCAGAAAAAGGCTTTGCAAGGCTCCTTACCTGGCTATTATTTTAACGCTTACTATTTTAGCCGAGCTTTATTTGTGGGCTTTAAAAAAAATAAGAAATATTGTAATTTTCCCGGACAGTTAGAATTATGAAGATATTGATGATTCATCCGCATGACTTATTTGATCTGAGCGAACCGTGGACCATTAGAATAAAATCTCTGGCCATAGAATTCCTGAAACATAACCACCAGGTTAAGATAGCGTACTTTCCTCTTAAAAAAAATAGCAGCGCAAAAAAATGCCCTGGTAACGGCTTCAAAACTATAGAGCTGGATAGAAAAAGAGGCCTGCATATACTGATTAAAAACTCGATCAGGCTGATTCAAGAAGCCTCCTGGGCAGATATAGTGCATTTCCAGAAATGTTTTCACTATGCCTCAATCCCTGCAGTGATAGCATCCTGGATAAATAAAAAGCCCCTGCATTACGACTGGGATGACTGGGAGACAAAAATATACTTTTACGGAAAACCGGCCTCTCCAATGATAGGTTTATATATGTGGATTTTAGAAAGAGCGCTTCCTAAGTTTGCCGACTCAGTCTCTCTATCCAGCAGAAGATTATACCTGCTGGCTACAAAAGATTACTGCCTTTCTAAAAATAGAGTTTGCTTAGCTCCGGTTGGCGCGGATTTAAATATTTTTAAGCCTGAAAATTCTGCCCAGATAATCCGCAAAAAATACCGCATAAACGGGCCTATAGTATTGTACTTAGGCCAGCTTCACGGAGCGCAATATGCAGAACTTTTAATACATGCCGCTCAGATTGTCTTACAGTGGCATCCGACAACAATTTTTTTTATAGTAGGCGGCGGTTATAGGCTGGAGGAATTAAAATGCCTGGCCAAAGGCCTTAATGTTGCAGACAATATTATATTTACCGGATTTCTGCCCCACGAACAGACAAAAGACTATATTGCCGCTGCTGATGTATGCGTAGCCAGTTTCTCTAATAATGAAATAACAAAATCAAAAAGCCCTTTAAAATTAGCCGAATACCTTGCTTCCGGCAAAGCTATAGTTGCAAGCAATGTAGGTGAAGTCAGGAATATGGTCGGCGGGGTAGGTGTTTTAGTTGAGCCGGGTAACCATATAATACTGGCTGGCGGAATCAATGAACTGTTATCCCGGCCGGATCTCAGGGCAAAGATGGGGGTTTTAGCACGCAGAAGGGCGGAAGAAAAATATAACTGGATATGGACAGCCGACAACATCATGGATAGCTACAAAAGATTGATCAAAGGAAATGAACTTAGAAAAGTATGAAATAATATATGTTACTCGGGAAAACAGTAACCTGGCAGGGGCCAGATACAGGGCATATAATTTTTGCAAAAAACTCAAAGAGCTGGGGTACAACTGCAGGGTAATATCATATGCAGAA
>JAQUNS010000144.1 GCA_028717465.1 Candidatus Omnitrophota bacterium | reverse complement strand
GTAGTTCTCTTGAAATTAAAACCCAAAATATCGCTATAATCCGACTTTCTGCCTGAAGAATACCTGAACTTGGCATTATCCATTGCAGTATCTCTTGATTTAATAAGCATATCCCTGCCCAAAGATTCAATTAAAATAGAGAGACTGCGCCTGGACTTTTTCAGTTCCAGAGAAAACTTTGTCTTATTTAGCGCAAAGCGCAGTATATCTTCGCAGACCCTCATGCCCTCTCTTGCCCTGTTGTAATTTGCATCTATTATGCGGAACAGCTCTCTTTGCATGTTTTTTTAAAAATTTCGGTTGTGCTGTAGCCTTTCAAATATGGCAGCAGAATAACCCTGCCGCCGTATTTTTTGACAATATCTGAACCGACAACCTTTTTGTTCTTCCAGTCCCGGCCTTTAAATATAAAATCGGGCTTAATAGCTTTAATTATCCGGTAGGGAGTCTGTTCGCCAAAAACCACGATAAAATCAACAGCCTCTAAAGCAGATAAAACCTTAGCTCTTGCATTTTGGCTGTTTATCGGCCTGGAGTTACCCTTTATTTTTTTAACAGATTTATCAGAGTTCAATCCGACAATCAACAGCCCGGATTTGCTTTTAGCTTTTTCAAGATAATCAACGTGGCCTGCGTGTAAAATATCGAAACATCCGTTGGTAAATCCTATAGTTGCCCCGCCTGGCCTGGCCAGGCTTATTTTTTTCAACAATAAATCTAAAGAGACTAATTTTTTTGCCATTTTAAGTAGCGCCTAAAACAGCTCTTCTTCTACAAGAAGGCAAATGAGGTGGGCTAATGTTATATGAACCTCTTGGACTATTGAAGTTTCGCCAGAAGGCACAATAAAACAGATATCCGATTCGCTCACCAGCTTACCGCCGTTACCGCCCGTAAAAGATATGACATACCCGCCGTTAGACTTAATAAATTTAGCCGCTTTTACTACGCTTTCGGAGTTTCCGCTTGTTGAGATAGCCAAGCTTATATCTCCCTTTTTGTGGAATGCCTCAAGCTGCCTCATAAATACAACATCGTACCCATAATCATTAGCCAAAGCTGTAATAGCAGAAACGTTGGAAGAGAGCGATATAACCGGCAGCGCGCGGCGCTCTTTTCTGAATCTACCCACAAATTCAGCCGCTATATGGAGGCTGTCCGAAGCACTGCCTCCGTTTCCGAAAACCAGCATCTTATTGCCGCCTTTAAATGCAGTAACGATGCTCTTGACTGCCGTTTCAATATCTTCAATGCTGTCTTTTAGAAAATCGGATTTTGCAGCAATGCTTTTTTGAAAGTAATCCTCTATTATTTTTTTCATCATCCAAAAAATGGAGTAGCCATTTCAAACATCTTATCATCAACTGTCTTTAATTTTCCTAAAACATCTTCTATCGGAATGTCTGTTATTTCGTTTCCTTTTAAAGCAACAACCCGGCCGAATTTCTTATTTTTGGCCAGCTCATACGCCTTTAAACCGTACCTGATCCCCAGTATCCTGTCGTAAGCCGTAGGTGAGCCGCCTCTCTGTATATGCCCTAAAACGGTAGCCCTTGTCTCATAACCGGTCTTATTCTCTAATTTCTCCGCTACCATCTGGCCTATTCCGCCAAGCCTGACATGGCCAAAAGCATCAAGTTCCTGGCATTGTTTGATATCATCGCCCTGCTTAAACTTGGCGCCTTCTGCCACGACAATAATACTGAAAGTTTTGCCGCGGGAATGCCTTCTTTTTATAAGTTCGCTGACTTCATCCATATCTATAGGCCTTTCCGGTATCAGAATGGCATCTGCTCCGCCGGCCAGGCCGGAATAAAGGGCAATCCATCCGGCATGCCTGCCCATCACCTCAACAACCATCACCCTGTGATGGCTCTCAGCAGTAGTATGAAGCCTGTCTATGCACTCCATTGCAATGTTGACTGCAGTATCAAAACCAAAAGTAAAATCAGTGCCTACAATATCGTTGTCTATAGTCTTGGGAACTCCGACTACCGGCAGCTTATAATCTCTGTAAAGCTTGGCCGCAACGCCCAGAGTATCTTCCCCTCCTATTGCAATAAGGGAGCCCATGCCCATAGCTTTGAAATTTTGAAAAACCTTGTCAGAGTCGCCTTCCTTTTTATAAGGATTTGTCCTGGAAGTATGCAAAATAGTGCCTCCCCTGTGCAATATTCCGGAAACAGAGTTTATATCCAGTACATAAGACTGCTTTGTGAGCATGCCCTTCCAGCCGTTCTCTATGCCTACTATTTCGCAGTTATCTAAAACTCCCTTTCTGACTATGGCTCTGATAACGGGATTTAACCCCGGACAATCTCCTCCGCCTGTCAATATCCCTATTTTTGACATTTAAATCTCCTTTCTTTTCTGAAAAATTAAAATTCCCTGTACGGATGCACCGCATTCTCAGAATCTTCCTGAGTTTTGGGCTTTTTCTTTCTTTCTTTTTCGCCTATCTTAGATATGTATACCTTTACTATTACAGGGTCTTCCATGCCCAGCATCTCCTGAACCCTGCTCCTTAAATCAGACTGAATTTTTTCGGTAATAGTCGGTATGTTCACCTCTGACAGCATCATGGCTTTCAAAGAAATGATCAGGCCTTTTTTCCTGGCAGTAACTTTTGTGCGCAGGTCTCTTATATCAGGGTCTTCTCTCATAAGCTTTCTGACAAAATCTTCAATGGCGGAAAGAGATACTAAAACCTCTCCATACTCTGTTTTAAAAGCTATATTTTTCTCGGAAGCCACCCCTGACCATACAAAATTTAAAAGCATAATCACAAGCACAGTCAAAACTCCGCCTGCAATTCCGATAAGAAACTTAAGCGAAATTATCTGCTCTACCTGCTCAATCATATAGCTTAAATCCTTCAGGTTTATAAAATCAAAAGCGTAAAAAACCATGGATATCCCTATAACCAGATAAATCACCCCGAACACTAAAAGCACAAATTTTGCCCTTAACTTCATCTTTAACCTCCCCTGGATTCTTTTTTGTTAAATCTTATTTTGTCTACAACGTTTTGAAGCATGCTATCCTGAGTAACCCGGCTAACCTCTACGTTTATCTGGGCGGGCATTATCCCGGCCATCTGTTCAAGCATATCCCTGACGCTTAGCTGAATCTTGTTTACGACAGTCGGGATATGGACGCCGAACATTATCACAACAGAAACCGATATTTTTAGCTCTTTATCTTTTGTCTCTTCGACGGTAACGCCGCGGAAAAATTTTCTGCGGCCGAATAAAGAGAGTATTCCCTTGCTGAATCCGCTGGCTATCCTGTCTACTCCTTCAACTTGTATCGTAGCCTTACGGACTATTGCTGTTATAACTTCGTTGCGTATTTTAATCTCGCCGTGTTTGCCTTCCGTGAAATCCATGCCTAATATTACTGTTTTTCCTCTTTCTGTAAAAATTTATCTACAAAATCAGTGTAGTAACTTCCTTTATAAAACCTGCTGTCAGTAATTATCTCCTGCAGAAAAG
>JAQUNS010000143.1 GCA_028717465.1 Candidatus Omnitrophota bacterium | reverse complement strand
CTTGCTGTCTTAATTCTGCCTTAGCTGTAAAATCTGGATTGCCTCCTAAAAGTATGTCGGTTCCTCTACCGGCCATATTGGTAGCGATAGTAACGGACTTATATCTTCCGGCTTGAGCAACAATCTCAGCCTCTTTCTCGTGGTACTTGGCATTAAGCACGTTATGGGCTATGTTCTTTCTTTTAAGCAGCTCGCTCAAAATCTCTGATTTTTCAATAGAAGTTGTTCCGACAAGCACAGGCCTGCCTGTTTTATACAGCTGCTCTATCTCGTTAACCACAGCATTGAACTTTTCCTTTTGTGTTTTATATATGACATCCGGATACTGTTCTCTGCGCAAAGGCCTGTTGGTAGGCGCAACTACGACATCCAGTTTATATATTTTGTCAAACTCCGGAGCTTCGGTCGCAGCAGTTCCTGTCATGCCAGCCAGCTTATCGTACATTCTGAAGTAGTTCTGAAAGGATATTGTGGCCAGAGTCTGGTTCTCCTGCTCTATTTTAAGAGCCTCTTTAGCTTCGATAGCCTGATGTAAGCCGTCCGACCAGCGGCGCCCGGGCATAAGCCGGCCGGTAAATTCATCTACTATCAAGACCTGGCCGTCCTTGACAACATAATGAGTATCTTTTTTAAAAAGAAACCTGGCCCTTAAAGACTGGCTGATATAATGGGCCCAGGGCTCAGAATAAGTATCAGGCATCTCTTCCCAGAGGCTTTTAATCTTGAGGATATTTTCGCACTTCTCCTCGCCTCTTTGAGTAATGCGGGCGTTATTGCTTTTCTCCTCCATTATAGCATCGTATCTGGAATCAAATTCATCGCGGGGAAATTTTTCCTCCCTGCCGTCTTCTGTCCTGATAATCGTAAATCCATCCTGGGTATTTCTGGCGTCTACTATCGTTTTTGCCTGCAGCTGCCTAGCAACTTTGTCTGCAATATAATATTTATCAACCGACTCCTCAGACGGCCCGGATATAATAAGAGGAGTTCTGGCTTCATCAATAAGTATCGAATCAACCTCATCAACAATAGCATAACTGTGAGGCCTTTGGACAACGTCTTCTGGCCTGACTACCATATTATCTCTTAAGTAATCAAAACCAAACTCGTTGTTGGTGCCATAGGTTATATCGCAACTGTAAGCTTGTTTCTTTTCTGCGTGCGACTGCCCGTGCACAACGACCCCCACGCTTAAACCTAAAGATTCATAGACAGGCCCCATCCAGTCCCTGTCGCGCTTAGCCAGGTAATCATTGACAGTGACTATATGCACTCCCTTAGAGCCGAGTCCGTTTAGATATGCCGGCAGTGTCGCCACAAGGGTCTTGCCCTCCCCTGTCGCCATCTCTGCAATCTTTCCTTCGTGCAAGACAACCCCTCCTACCAGCTGGACATCAAAATGCCTCATATTGAGCTTTCTTTTGGATATCTCCCTGACAACAGAAAAAGCCTCCGGCAAAATATCATCCAGAGCCTGGCCCGAATTTAACCTCTCTTTAAACTTATCGGTCTGCAGGCGCAGTTCTGCGTCGGTCATATTTTTAAAATTATCCTCCAGAACATTTATTTTTCTGACCACAGGCCAGATGCGTTTCAGCTCCCTTTCGTTTTGAGTACCTACTATTTTGCTAAGTATTAGATTTAACATATTGTTTTGTTAAACGGTTTTTTCTTTAAAAACGCCTCTATAAAACAGTCTATATCGCCGTCCAGTACCCCTTGGGCATTGCCCACTTCTATCCCGGTCCTATGGTCCTTGACCATGGTATAAGGGTGCAAAACATAAGACCTGATCTGATAGCCCCATCCGATATCGCCTTTAACTTTCATCTGCTCAATCTCTTCTCTCTGTTTCTGCAGGCCTAATTCATAAAGCCTGGCTCTGAGTATCTTCATCGCGGTAGACTTATTTTTATGCTGGGACCTTTCGTTCTGGCATTCCACAACTATGCCGCTAGGGATATGGGTGATCCTTATGGCAGAATCTGTAACGTTGACATGCTGTCCGCCTGCGCCCGAAGAACGGCAGGTGTCTACCTTTAAGTCCTTCTCGTCTATCTCAACCTCTACCTCCTCTACTTCCGGAAGCAACTCTACTAAAGCAAACGATGTATGCCTCTTTTTGTTGGCATCGAAAGGCGATATTCTGACTAATCTGTGGACGCCTTTCTCGGCCTTCAGAAAGCCGTAAGCATGGCTGCCTTTAATGAGAAAGGTTGCCCTTTTAATGCCGGCCTCTTCTCCCGGCAGTACATCAAGCATATCCATCTTATAACCTTTATTTTCGGCCCAGCGGGAATACATTCTTATCAGCATGCTAGACCAGTCGCAGGATTCCGTACCTCCGGCTCCGGCATGAATAGACATAATCGCATTATCTGCATCATGTTCTCCGCTAAGATAAGTTTCAAACTCCAGATTTTTAATGCCGGCCTCGATTTTGTCCGCTTCGATGGAGAGCAAAACAGCCTCCTTTTCTTCTGATATCTCAAGAAGCTCGCTTAAATCCTGAAGCTCTCTGCTTATTTTTTTGAAACCCTCCATGTTTGCCTTGAGGACTTTCAGCTCCTTTAAAATTTGGGCATTCTGCTGTTTCTGGCTCCAAAAATCCGGGCTGGATATTTTTTGCTCTATCACTAAAATACGATTGTTCTTGTTATCCAGGTCAAAGAAACCCCCTGAGTTCCTGAAATTTCGCTCTAAGCCCGGCTATTCTATCTTTTAGTTCCTCTTTCATCATTTCCCCTTTCTTACACAGATAGTCACAGAAGAAACATCTCACAGATATACACAGATAAAACATCTGCGACCATCTGTGCAATATTATCTGTGTTCATCTGTGTTTACCATTATAACTAACTTTATTCTTTTTTCCAAATCCAAGAGGTATTTTTTTAAATTATTTCCAAACATATATCCGCCCAAAGACCCGTCGCTTTTTACCACCCTGTGGCACGGAATTATAAAAGGATAAGGGTTCTCGCTAAGCAGCTTTGCAACCAAGCGCACTCTTTTGGGGCAGTTCAACTCTTTAGCCACCCACTTATAACTCCTGGTCTCACCCAGCGGTATCTCTAAAACTTTAGAGTAGACTTTTCTCTGAAAACCGTTAAAACTTTTAAGAAGCTTATTTATCTCTCTTCGGTTTAAGGTAGTCATAAATTTTCTTTGATAGAGCATCTCCTATACCTTCGATTTTTTTAAAATCAGACTGTGAAATATCTTCAGAGCTCCCCATACTGTTTATAAGATTCAGAATCTCTGCAATTTTGTTCTGCCCTAATCCCGGGATATTTTCAAGCTTGCTGGCTGTTATGCCTCTACCTCTAAGATTCCTGTGGTAGCTCAGTGCAAATCTGTGAGCCTCGTCTCTTATTTTCATTAACAGCATTTTCTCCGCAGAATCTGAAGCAAAACTTACAGCCCCGTTTCTATATTTAGAGTAGAGCACATCCTTGCCTTTGGCGTAAGCCGCCAGGGGTATTTGGGCTGGAAAAAAATCCTGCATGATTTTATATA
>JAQUNS010000142.1 GCA_028717465.1 Candidatus Omnitrophota bacterium | reverse complement strand
TATTTTTAGCCTTGACAGACTACAACCTGTTGTATTAATGTTGATTTTCGTGGAAAGTTAGAAAAGGAGGATTGTATGCCAGTAAGCCTTACCCAGAATGCTCTTAAGGTTCTCGAAAGAAGGTACCTCACCAAAGACGACAGCGGCCGTGTCAAGGAGACGCCTGAAGAGATGTTTGAGAGAGTGGCAGAGTATATTGCATCGGCCGAGGAGGGATACGGAAAGACCAAAGAGCAGATAGAGAATATTAAAACGTCTTTTTACGATATGATGGCGAATTTAGAATTTATGCCTAACTCCCCGACTCTGATGAATGCCGGCAGGCCGCTAGCTCAGCTCAGCGCCTGTTTTACTCCGGAGCAGATAATCATTACAAAATCAGGCCCAAAGAAAATAGCGGATATAGAGCCGGGAGCCGAAGTTTTAACCCATAAGAACAGGTTTAGAAAAGTAGAGCAGGTCTTCAAGCGCTATATAGATTCTTATGTCTATGAGTCCGAGGTTTTTAAATTACCCAAGCAGGCCTTACGGGCAACAGAGGAGCACCCGATCTTAGGATGCAAGAGAGGCGGCGATGCAGTAGAGTGGCTGAGGATGAGCGATTTAGAAGAGGGCGACTATGTGGCCTTAAATTATATTTTTGATACAGAGGACAGGGATTTTTTGAATACCGAAGATCTGCTAACAGGCTGCAAGGTTAGCGTGCGGGACGGTTTTGTATATATAAGGAACGAAGATATCAAAAGATACTTAAGAAAGGACGGCTCGGTATATACCCGCAATATAAACAGGAGCGGCGATCTTTCTAAGCAGGTTAAGCCGATAAAGCAGAAGGTATTAATAGATAAAAAATTAATGAGGCTGTTTGGATATTATCTGGCCGAGGGCTGCGTAAGCGAAGACTGCGTCAGGTTTACTTTTGGATGCAGCGAAGAGAAATACTGCCGGGACGTTATAAGCATCACAGAGGATAAATTCGGCATCAGCGCCAAAATAGAACACCAGAGAAGCGGCGATAACAGCTGGCTTTCGGTTCGGTTCCATTCCAAGCTTCTCGCCGAGGTGTTTTTGAATATTTTCGGGACCGGATTTGACAAAAAAACAATTCCTTTTTGGATGCTGGTTTTGCCGGCCGAGAAACAATTGGGAATAATAGAGGGCGTTATAAGGGGCGACAGCTGTACTTTTCAAAACGGCAATAATTTTTCTACCAAGATAGTAATGGCCAACAGGGATTTGATGTACGGCATTTGGCAGATGCTGTTCAGGCTTCAGTTAGAGCCGACAATTAGAGAAGAGAGCATGCCGAAGATGGGCACCAAGCTGCCTTATAAATGCCAGATAGCAGGGGTTAAGGCATCGGGAGTAGTGGCAGAGATTTTAGAGAAAGACATTGCCCATAACGGCGTTGAGTGGAGCAGAAAAAAAGAGATAGACGGCATAACTTTGATGCCCATTACAAGCATCAAAAAGGTGCCCTATCAGGGATATGTTTATAACTTAGAGGTAGAAGAGGACCACTCTTACAGCGCCAACATGGTCTCTGTTCATAACTGCTTTGTGCTCCCGATAGATGACTCTATAGAGTCGATATTCGAGTCTCTTAAGGCCGCGGCTTTGATCCACAAATCCGGCGGGGGGACAGGCTTTGATTTCTCACACCTGAGGCCCAGAAACAGCAGGGTCCGCTCCACCGACGGCGTTTCATCGGGCCCGATATCTTTCATGAAAGTCTATAACGCGGCAACCCAGGAGATAAAACAGGGCGGCAGAAGGCGGGGCGCCAACATGGGGATACTGAGGGTGGACCATCCTGAAATACTGGAGTTTATAACTGCCAAAGACGACAACAAAGAGATAACAAATTTCAACATCTCTGTTGCGGTTACAGATGAGTTTATGAAGGCCTTAGAAGAGGATAAAGAGTATGACTTAAAAGACCCCCGCAGCGGCAAGACAACGCAGAAGCTCAAAGCAAAAGAGGTATTTGAACTTATTGTCAAGCAGGCCTGGAAGAACGGCGAGCCGGGAATAGTCTTTATAGACAAGATAAACAAAGATAACCCCACGCCCAATATCGGCAGGATAGAATCTACTAACCCCTGCGTGGATAAAGATACTTTTGTTTCAACCGAAAAAGGCCTCATGAGAATAAAAGATATCGCCGAACTTTACGGCGAGGGCGGAATAAGAATTCTTAACGATGAGATAGTTTTAGATTCTTGCGACGAAGGAAACCTGATGCTTCAGACCAAGAGAAAATGCAGCTTAAACAGAATCTCAAAAGCGTTTAGCTCCGGGGTAAAGCCGGCATATAAAATAACCACCGAATCCGGATACGAATTAACAGCTACTTCGGATCACAAGATTTACACTCAGGATGGCTGGGTGGAAGTGAAGGATTTAAAGATAGGGTATCATAGATTTTATATACAGCCTGAGGAAGGCAGGTTTAGTTCCAAGCCAGAGCTATCGTTTAGGGCGCAAAATGAGCACAGAGGCGATAACAACAGAACGTATAAGCTTAGCTTGCCCGATAGCTGGTCTAAAGAGCTGGCTGAGGCTATCGGCTGGATAGTGGGCGACGGCTGGATAATCGAAGAGGGAAAAAATTGCAGAGTAGGGCTGACTTTCGGGGATGGCGACAGAGATGTTTTAAAATACCTGAAAAATATTTTAAACGGTTATTACGGCGAGGAGATAAAAGAGGTCAAAAGAAAAGAGAGCGTGTATCAGCTGTCTTACCACAGCAAGTATTTCGTTGATTTCTTCAAAAAGATGGGTGTCCGGGCGTTAAGGTCGAATGCCAAAAGAGTGCCTGAGGCTATATTCTCAGCTCCCAGAGAGGCGGTAACAGGATTTTTAAGGGGGCTGTTTAGCGCAGACGGGACTATTTTGTATAATCAGAGCCACGGCATAAGATATGCCAGGCTGACTTCCAAGTCGCTGCGGCTGATAAAAGAAGTGCAGCTGCTCTTGCTGAATCTGGGCATTAAATCCAGGATATATGACAGAAGCAGAGAAGAGCGTTACGGGTTTAACTACGTCAATAAGGAAGGGCGAGAGAAAGAGTATTTACTGGACGGAGAGCTCTATGAGCTTAATATTTCGCGCACAAGCCTGAAAATATTTTTAGATAAGATAGGTTTTTTGAACAATAAACACCAGGAATTAGCCAGTAAGCTGAAATCCTTGGACTATTATGCCGACAGATACGAGGAAGGCATTCAGGAGATAGAGTATGTCGGGGAGAGAGAGGTTTTTGATTTAACGGAGCCTTTCAGCCATTCTTTTATCGCTAACGGTATTGTGATATCAAATTGCGGTGAACAGCCTCTTTTGCCCTATGAGTCCTGCAATCTGGGCAGTATCAACCTTGCCAGAATGGTCAGCAACGAGAGCGGCGGCCCGGTTGTCAACTGGGAGAGAATGAAAGAGATAACGCACAGGGCCGTGCATTTCCTGGACAATGTAATAGATATGAACAAGTTCCCCTTGCCGGCAATAGAAGAGAAGACCAAG
>JAQUNS010000141.1 GCA_028717465.1 Candidatus Omnitrophota bacterium | reverse complement strand
GTCAGGTTTGAAGATAAATATAAAGATCTGCGCGCTTAAAACGTTTATTTTAACAGGAATTCAATCAATTTAGTGGCTAAAAACTTGCGGAAGACGTCTTTTTTGTTGCCTTTTATATCTGTTATAAGGATACCGTGATGGTATTCCTTGTCTTTCTTTTTCATTTTCCAGACTACCTGGCCCTGTATCGGTATTAACATCTCTTCGTTGTCTAAGGCCAGCTTCATCTTTATCATAGATTTTTCTTTCAAAGGCATAGGCGTGACCAGGCACATACCCCGTATCGAGATATCCTTGGTCTGGGCTTTTTTTATTTTTTTAGGGCCGGTTACTTCTACGGTGTACTCTAGTGGCATCCGGCCGTATTTTCTCCTGTTGTTTTTAATATTTGCCATAATTGAATTATAACATACTCTAAGCTGTTTTCCAAAAATATTATTTAAGAAACCCGTAAAATTAATCCTAAGCTGCTAACAATGCAGTGGTTATTTGTATTGGATAAAACCAGGTTTACGCAAGAGCTTTAAAATAGTATAATCGCTTCATATATGGCTAACGATAACGGTGCAGAGCAGATATTTAAAGAGATTGAGAGCCTGAAAAATCAGATCGAAGAGTTTAGAGCTTTAAAACAAAGATGGGAAAAATCTGAACAGGTTCTTAAACAGAGTGAAGAGGATTACAAAAAACGTACTCAGTCGATATATGATGTTATATATGAAATAGACTCCGGCGGTGTGTTCACTTTTCTCAGCAACTCAATAGAAAAGTACGGCTATAACCCTCAGGAATTGATCGGAAAACACTTTAGTTATTTTATCCATCCCGACGACGTCAAAAAGGTCAGCAGAGATGCGGTGCTGCCTCATTATAGGGGCATGGTAACGGGAGACGAAAATTCTCCCAAGCTGTTTGACGAGAGAAGGTCCGGAGAGAGAATGACTAAATATTTAGAGATAAGGATCATGCCTAAAGATGCCAATGCCCAAGAAGATTATAGAATTGTTGAGCTCCATTCTGCAGGCAGATGGAAGACGGATAATTCTGAAAATAAGTTTGTAGGCAGCATAGGCATAATAAGAGATGTCACAGAGAGGAAAAAAGCCGAGCAGGAACTGAAGTCGACCTACGACCGCGTACAGAGTCTCTATGACAGCTTAGAGCAGGAGAACAAAAGATTGGATGAACTGAGCCGGCTTAAATCAGGATTTGTCGCTAATGCTTCCCATGAGATAAGGACCCCGATTGCTATCATAAAGGAGTCGGTAGAGCTTTTTTTAGACCATATGTCCAAAAACCTAGTTCAGGAGCAGAGAAATGTCCTGGCTATGACCAGGAACAACATCGACAGATTGGCTCGCATGGTTGATTCTCTTCTGGACGCATCTAAAATTGAAGCCGGCAAGCTCCAGTTGGATAAAACCGAATTTGATATCGTTAAAGTTACCGAAGATGCTGCTCTTAACATAAAACCGCTTGCCGATAAAAACGGCGTGGAAATAAAGACTAAAAAGCCGGAGTTAAAACTGCCTGTTTTCTGTGACCGGGAAAAGATAGAGCGGGTGTTGATTAACCTGTTGTCCAACGCCGTTAAATTTACCCCGCAGGGCGGAATTATCGAGATAGAATGTTTAAGCCGCCAGGATGAGATAGAGGTTTCTGTGCAAGATACCGGATGCGGCATAGCAGAGGAAGATTTTCCGAAACTCTTTGATCAATTTACTCAATTCGGTAAAAAGAAAGAGGTTAAAGGTACCGGCCTTGGGCTCTCAATCACTAAAGGCATAATCCAGATGCACGGCGGCAGAATCTGGGTCCAGAGCAAGGTGGGGCAAGGCAGCAAGTTTTATTTTACTCTGCCGGTGTTGGCCAAAAAAGATATACTCAGAGATATTTTAGCAAAAGAGATATCTGTTGCTAAGACCAGAAAGAGCTATTTTTCGGTTCTGGTAGTTGAAATTGGCTCAAACGATAAAGGCGATTTTTATATTCAAAAGTTAAAAGATGCTGTCGATGAGACTCTGCGTAGGAAAAACGACATAGCCTATCAGATTGGCAGCAAAGTAGCGGTGATATTGCCCGACACCGATAAGCAGAACGCCGTTACTGTTTTAGCCAGAATAAAAGAGAGGCTTAAGAGCCTTACAGCCGGGGTGCACTTGGATATAAAAGATACTGTTGTTATCTATCCGTCTGAAGCAAAAGATGAGAACGATATTTTAAGTAAAATCTGCATAGACAAACAATGAAGATAGTTTACAAATTATCCTTAGGCGCACTTATTATAGTAACAGCGGTTATAATATTGGGGTTTATACTGCTGGATCAGATTGAAAAGACAAATCAGCCTTTAATTCAAGATATTCCAGGCAGCATAGAGGAGTTAAACAACGCCGTCAATTTAGACAACTTAGCGCATGAGATTATCTATTACGATGAAGTTTTAACCCAGGCGGCCAGAAATTATGTTTTTACAGAGGATGAGAACTGGAAAAATATCTATCTACAAGCCGGCCAGAAACTTGACAGCATAATCCGTTTAGCCGTAGAGAATGGAGACGAGTTAGATAGCCAGATCTTTAAGGGGGTAGATGACGCCAATCAACTGCTTGTTGAGATGGAGCTTGAAGCAATAGCTTTAGTAGATTCCGGAAATACAGATGAGGCAATTGCCATATTGGAGAGCACCAAGTATAGCGATCAGAAAAATTTTTATAAGTTGGGCATAGACAGGTTTTTTCTTATGAAAAAGCAGGGCTATGGCAGTTCTTTTTCATCTGCGCAGAAAGCTATAATAAATGCTGTTAACAGGGCAAAAGATATAAATAGGCGCAGCGCTTATTTTACTTTTATTTTTATTCTGGCCATTATAATTGTTGCTATTATAGTAATTTTTCCTCTATCGCGGTCGGTTTCTGAGTTATTGGCTAAATTCCAGGAGATGGCTTCTCATATAGCTTCAGGGGATTTTAGCTTCAGAATAAAAACAGATTCTAAGGACGAGATCGGCCGGATAGCTTCCCTGATGAACGCAATATCCGAAAGCCTGCAGTCCAAGACCACCTCAATAGAGTCTTTAAACAGAGAGATTCAGCAGCGTAAAGCAGTAGAGCTTGATCGTGTGCGGGTCAAAGAAGAACTTAGCGAGAGGGCCAAAGAGCTCAGCTGTCTTTACGGCATATCCGATGTAGTCGAAGAATACGGCAATTCCATCAACGATATATACCAGAAGGCTGTTAATATTATTCCCCAAGGCATGAAAAAATCGTATTCTGCCTGCGCAAGGATAACCATTAACGGCAAGGCATATCAGACCGGTAATTTTAAGGAGACAACCTGGACGTTG
This sequence comes from Candidatus Omnitrophota bacterium, assembly GCA_028717465.1. Taxonomy (GTDB): domain Bacteria; phylum Omnitrophota; class Gorgyraeia; order Kaelpiales; family Kaelpiaceae; genus Kaelpia. The sequence continues at coordinate 193 of JAQUNS010000141.1, read as the reverse complement.
AGCCGGGATATACAAGTATTTAAGCAGAAGGCCGGTTCTATTGAGGTATTTTATCTTGAGGATTTTTCAGGCTCCGGCCAAAGCAATTTTTTAAAAGAAGAACAGGCCCTGCTGGCTGCGATAGCAGAAATGCTGGGCCGTATTACCGAGCGTAAGAGCCATGAAGCCGCATTAAACAAAAGTGAAGCAAAAC
>JAQUNS010000140.1 GCA_028717465.1 Candidatus Omnitrophota bacterium | reverse complement strand
ATATCACGGAATATCTCAAGCGAGGCTTATATAAGCCTGATGAGCCAGTATCTTCCTTATTTTAACGCGCGGCGCTCAGAAGAAATATCGCGTCGTCTTACCGCAAGTGAATATAACCATGCGAAGTCCATATTGGATAAATACGGGCTACATAACGGATGGATTCAGGAATCTTTCGGTTCAGAGAGATTTGCAGGCGTAAATATAAAAAGAAACATATAATAAAAATTGAAAATACAATTAATCTGGCATCTAATTTATAACAAACTCTTTAGAACAAACGACAGTCCACAGAAAATAGCCATAGGAGTAGGTTTAGGGATATTTTCCGGTATTATTCCCGGTACAGGACCGATATTTTCGCTATTCCTTGCCTTTATATTTAGAGTAAACCGCGCCGCTGCCGTCCTGGGGAGCCTTCTTACTAATACCTGGCTTAGTTTTTTAACTTTTTTCTTGGCAATCAAAATAGGCTCTGCTATACTGCGTCTGAGCTGGCAAACTGTATACAGCGAACTAAAAGGACTGACTGGGAATTTCAGCTTTATTGATATTTTAAGAAGTTCAACACAGCATATACTATTGCCCTTGTTTCTGGGCTATTGCATAATCGCGCTTTTCCTTGGGATAATAGGATACCTGGGTTCTCTTACTATTATCTATAGTGTACGTTCAAATCAGCAGACTAAAAAGGAGAAAAAATGTCCATAAAAGAGATTGCTATAAAAAGAAGAAGGGAATTCAATAATTCGATATGCCTTACGGGAGTAATTCCCTTGTTGGTGTTTGTGTACTTGCTGGTAAACAGAGTGTCTTCATTTAACATATTTACCGGAGATGTTGGTTATATTATGTTAGCCACCATAGGCGTATTCTTGACCGGGATCATTACCGGCAGAAGAATGTTGTTTTCTATGCTAGAAAGAATATCGGAATACAACCGCGAGATTATCACCATGCAGAAGGAATTAATTGAGAAAAACAGGCTTGCGGCGATAACCGAAACAGCTCTTGCCTTGGGGCACGAAATTAACAATCCATTGCTTACGGTAAGAGGAAACTTACACCTGCTTAAGAATGAGGTTATAGAAAATAGATTGTCATCCCCTGGTGCAATAGATAGGATTACTCTGCTGGACGACAATTGCGAGCGTATAAGAAGGGTGATGGATAAAATCTCTAACCTTTCTAAACCAGTTTCAAGCAGGATAGAAGCAGAGATAAAAATGATTGATTTGAATGAATCCGGTTGAAAATTAATAATTAGAACTCCCTCCATAGCCTTTTATATTTAAATTTATCGCCTTTGATTAAATAACCATGACCAAAAACTATGCCTCCAAGGCCATCTATACGGGATTATTCTTGATTAGCCTGTCAGTATTGATGTATGAACTTACGCTGACCCGTATTTTTAGCATAACCATGTGGTATCATTTTGCATTCATGGCAATATCGCTAGCTATGTTTGGATTAACAACGGGAGGGGTAATAGTGTATTTTTTTGGGAACCATATTTTAAAAATAGGCGTAAAACAAATAATCGCCTTAAGCGCGCTTCTTTTTGCAGCCTCAATAGCCGGAACATTTATAACTAACTTCCGGATACCATTTGAATCCTATAATACACTTAGCGGATTATATATAATATTTTTAAAATATATTATTTTATCTTTGCCTTTTATATTTGCCGGCATATGCCTATGTCTCAACTTAACTAAATTCCCAGAGCAAATCAGCAAACTCTACTGCATAGACCTCCTGGGGGCTGCCGGAGGATGCATAGGGATAGTGGTTATCTTAAATATAATTGATGGCCTTTCAGCCATAACATTAATTGCATCGCTGGCATGCTTAGCTGCATTATTTTTTGCATCCGAAACAAGATTAAAATTGATAAGATTCTTTTCGTTCATCATCTTATCCTTATTTATCGGACTGACTGCTACCAATATCATGCTTATCAAAAAACAATTATCACCGATATTAAAAATAGAATGGGCGAAAGGAAGAATGGAACCGGATTATCTCTGGGAGAAATGGAATTCTTTCTCGCGTGTAACAGTAAAAGGAAATCTTATTGAGCCTAAGGAGCCTTTCGGCTGGGGATTAAGCCCTGCTTTTAACTTAAAAGAAAATAAAATCAGAAGCCTTACACTCGGCATTGATTCTGCGGCCGGTTCAAACATGGTCTTTTTTAATGGTAATAATATACAAAAATTGGACTTCCTTAAATACGATGTTGTAAATCTGGCTCATTATTTCAAAAAAGACGCCGATATTCTTGTCATAGGATCAGGCGGGGGGAGGGATATACTTTCGGCATTGGTATTTTCTCAAAAACATGTCTTGGGAATTGAAGTAAATAAAGATATTAATGCTGCGGTAAATGGTGTTTTTGGGGAATTTACAGGACATCTAGACAGGAATCCGAAAGTAGAATTTATTGTCGATGAGGCGCGTAGTTTTATTGCACGCACCCATAAGAAGTTCGATATAATCCAACTATCGCTTGTGGATACATGGGCTGCTACAAACGCCGGGGCATTTATTTTGTCAGAAAACGCATTATATACCTCTGAGGCATGGCGGATATTCTTAAATCACCTTAATCCTCAGGGCATACTTACGGTATCCCGCTGGTATCTTAAAGAAAACCCTTTAGAAATGTATAGAATTGCAAGCCTTGCTTACGAAGCATTGCTGAAAAACGGAACAATTGAGCCAAAAGAACAGATAATTATCGCAAGGCGCATGCGCGAGAAACAAAACACAAAACACCCTGATGGCGTAGGGACCATATTAATAAAAAACGGCCCGTTTTTAAAAGAAGAGGTGGCAATGATAAAGGGCCTGGCAGAAAAGATGCATTTTGAGATAGTCTTTGACCCCTTTGGATCCAAAGACAGTAATTTTAGTTATTTATTATCTAAAAGCAGCCATAAAGCATTCCTGGATGGCTTCCCATTCAATATATCTGCGCCAACGGATAATTCTCCGTTCTTTTTCCAGATGCTCAAATTAAAAAATATCTTTAAAAAAGAGTCTTTTCCTGGAGGCCGGACAAGCCATAACAACGAAGCCATGTATTACCTAGGCATACTCCAAATTATTGCGTTAATTTTATCTATTGTTTTTATAATACTGCCTATGATAATAAGGAATAGAGCTGTAGAATTCAAGAAGACCTGGGCGTTTTTTCTGGTCTTTTTCGCTATTGGGACTGCTTTTATGCTTATAGAGATATCCCAGATACAAAGATTCTCTATATTTCTGGGGCATCCGATTTACTCTCTATCGGTAGTACTATTTACACTGCTTATTTCCTGCGGAATAGGAAGCTATAGCACAAACAAAATAGAAAAAAAGAGTATAAAAAAAGCGGGGGTAATAAGGTTGGCCTTGCTAATATTAATCCTGGTTATCCTGGGGGTATTAACCCCGGAAATACTGGTTTTTTTCCAAAGTTACCCTACAGTAACAAGAATTATTATTAGTGCCGGCATTATCTCTGTTTTAGGGTTTTTTATGGGCATGGCTTTC
>JAQUNS010000139.1 GCA_028717465.1 Candidatus Omnitrophota bacterium | reverse complement strand
CCTGGTTATCGTCCTCGTGATATTCTGAATCGCTTGGCCGATAGCTTGGATTTTTTATCTCGCTGTCATAAGCCTCCAGAACTTTTTTCTCCATGTAGGCGCGAAAATCCTGGTTGATAGGATGGGCAATGTCCTTGGTATCCTGGTGCTTTTCTCCGGCATTGGAATACCTGGGCAACTCCAGAGTAGCTCCGCAGTAATTACAGAATTTTGCCCCGATACTGTTGCTTCTTCTGCACCGCGAACATGGTTTCTGAATCTTTCTAGAAGGCATGGCAACAAAAAGGCCTTTACTGCCGTCGATAACTTTAACGTTGCGAACGACAAAAGAATCCTCAAACGTAACGGTAACATAGGCTTTCAGCTTTTTATTGCCCTTCACTCTAGGAAAAACTTTGACCTCGGTAATTTCCAAAGTAAACACCTCCTTATTTTAGAGACTTGACCAAAAAAGCTTTATAGTTTAAAGATTCAAAATGACTCTTTATACTCTTAAGTACTGCCGTATCGGATGATACTGCATATAAAGCCGAACCCGACCCGGTCATTCTTACAAGATCGGCCCCAAAATAAGATATGTCTTTTTTGAGTTTTGATAACAGATTGCTGCTTGAAACTTCTTCGAAAACATTGTAAGAGCACTGCTTTATGAAATTCATGTCTATATCATCTGAGCTGCAAAGTCTAATTCTATCCCAGCACCTATCTTGTGTCAATACCGGTTTCCACCTGCCGTACATATCGGCGGTTCTATGCCTGTACTCCGGCAAAATCACAACCGCAGAGAATGTAAAAAGGGTCTTTAAAGGGCGGACGATCTCACCCCTGCCCTCAACTATCGCCCAGTTAGACTGTTCTATAAAAAAAGGTACGTCCGAACCAAGCCCGGAACCTAACTCCATCAATTCGCTATTGCTAAGGCCCAATGCAAATATATCATTCATAGATCTTATCACACAGGCGGCATTTGAGCTGCCTCCGCCCAGGCCTGCCTGCATAGGAATTATTTTCTTTAAATTTATCGCAATGCCTTTTTTTAGCCCAAACTTTTTTTTCATGAGATCGGCTGCCTGGTAGCAGATATTTTCATTGCCGGCAGGAGCATCTCCTTCTATATTTAATAAAACTTTATCCTGGCCAAAAACAGAGACTTCAACAACATCAAAAAGATCGATCTTAACCATCAAGCTTACTATATTATGGTAAGAATCCTCTCTTTTTGAAACTATGTCCAGAAAAATATTTAATTTGGCAGGAGACTTGTAAGATATCAATGCTTTTTCTTCTTCAGAAGCTCTTTGGCTTCCTTGACTATGTACTCAGATGTTAATCCAAAAGCTTCCAGTAGAATATCCGACTCTCCGCTTCTTCCGAAGCGGTCTCTTATGCCCATAAGCTTGAGTAAGACCGGGCGGTTTTCTGAAATAAATTCGGCTATCGCAGAACCCATACCTCCAAAAATCTGGTGCTCTTCTATACTGAGAATAGCGCCGGTATCTTCTGCGGCTTTTAGCAAAGTATTTCTATCCAAAGGCTTTATGGTATGAAGATTTATGACCCTGGCTGATATCTTCTCCTCTTTAAGGATATCGGCGGCTTTAAGCGCAAGATGGACAATCTGGCCGGATGCTACCAGCGTAATATCAGAACCATCTCTCATTATCTGAGCCTTGCCTAATTCAAAAACATCATCCTCAGATGTCAAAAAAGGAACTTTATTTCTGGTAAACCTCAAATATACAGGGCCGGGATAATAGGCCGCTGCTTCAACGGCTTTTTTAGCCTGATAATAATCGCAGGGCACAACTACGCTCATGTTGGGCAAGACTCTCATAAGCGTAATATCCTCAAGGGCCTGATGAGTAGCTCCGTCCGGCCCGACTGTTATGCCGCCGTGAGAGCCTATTATATTAACGTTAAGATTCATATAGGCCAGCGATGTCCTGATCTGGTCCCAGGCCCTTCCGGAAGCAAAGACTGCAAATGTGCAAGCGAAAGGGATCTTGCCTTCTAAGGCAAAACCGGCCGCTGCGGACATCATATCCTGTTCCGATATTCCGAAGCTGAAAAACCTCTCCGGAAAACGCGCTTTAAAAACATTAGCCCTGACAGATTCGGTCAAATCGGCAGACAGAACAACTATCCTGCTGTCTTTCCTTCCTAAATCCAGCAGAGCTTCTCCGCAACCATCTCTTGTCGGCTTCACCCTTCTAACTCCTTAAGCGCCTTGTCAAGATCCTCTCTGACAGGGGCAACTCCGTGCCATCTGTTATCATTCTCCATGAACGACACGCCTCTTCCCTTAACAGTATGCGCTATGATCACAGACGGAACATCTTTGGCCTTGGCAGCCCAGTCCAAAGCCGCCAACAAATCCTCGATATTGTGGCCGTTGCACTCCCTAGCCTGCCAGCCAAATGCAAGCCATTTTTCTTTAAACGGCTCCAGATTCTTAACTTCCTGAACCGGGCCGTCTATCTGCAGTTTATTATGGTCTACTATTGCAATTATATTGTCTAATTTATAATGCGCAGCGGTCATGGCAGCTTCCCAGACCTGGCCTTCGTTCGTCTCACCGTCACCTAATATGCAATATATTTTATTGCTGCGCTCATCGAGTTTGGCAGAGAGGGCCATGCCGATAGATATAGAGAGGCCTTGCCCTAAAGAACCGGTAGAAGCCTCTATGCCGCAAATGCCTTTTTCCGGATGGCCTTGCAGCCTGGAGCCGTATTTTCTTAAAGTTTTCAGTTCTGCCTTGGGAAAATAACCGCAATCGGCTAAAACCGCATATAATGCAGGGCAGCCATGCCCCTTAGAAAGAACCAGCCTATCCCTTAAATTCCAGCTCTGATCCTTAGGATTATGGTTCATTTTGACGTAGTAAAGAGCAATCAGTATCTCAACCATAGAAAGAGAACCTCCGGTATGGCCGGAACCTGACTCTTCCAGCATGGTCAAAACATCGCGGCGTATGCTTCTGGCCTTCTGATCTAAAAAACTTAAATCAATTTTTCTATTATTCAATTTCCTCTCTCGCTCTCTCTATTTTTCCGGCTAAATCTTCTCTGCCCGGATCTACGGCTAAAGATTTTTGCCACTTCTCCAAAGCTTTATCCAGTATTCCTTTTTTATAGTATATATCGCCTAAATGGTCTAATATCACAGGATCACCCGGCTCTTTGCTGTACGCCTTTTCAATAAATTCTAAAGCTTTATCGAAATCTCCCAGTTGATAATAAACCCATCCGATACTGTCAAGATAGGCTCCGTTATCAGGGTCCATCTCTAAAGCTCTTTGGATTAAAGATAATGCGTCTTCTAAATTCTCGCCCCGCTCGGCATATATATAGCCCAGGTAGTTTAAAGCATCGGCATGGTCGGGGTTCAGCTCTATAGCTCTTGTTAGAGATTCAATAGCTAGCTCCAAAGATCCCTCTTCCTCGTAGGCTGTGCCGAGAAAAAAATTAGCTTCTGCATTATGCTGGTCTATATCCAAAGACTTTTTAAAGAAACTGATTGCATCTTTATTGTTATCGGACTTAAAATAGATAAACCCCCTTAAAAAATAAAT
>JAQUNS010000138.1 GCA_028717465.1 Candidatus Omnitrophota bacterium | reverse complement strand
CATATACTGCCAGAGGGTGTCTCCGTCAGAGTACATATACTGGTTTGTAGCTTCGTTGCTTTTAACGCCCATAGTCATTTTTATTTTATCAGGCTTGGCAAAAAATATTTCTCCTGTTATCTGCATATTCTCGCCGCCGGCCTGGAAAAACATTATCTCTATTTGAGAATAATAAGAATTTATTTTTTCCAGGTTGTCTCTAACTTCAGCCTGAATCTGCTCTATTGTCAGCGGACTCTGCGAATAGCAGGGGTGGCTCAAAAAAACAACTATTCCTAAAACAACTGCCCTCAATATCTTCATCTTACTGCCTCCTTGATCTTGAAATTATTCAATAATAGGCTGCCTTTACTGACAGCGGTTTTTACCCTGCCCTTAAAACTCTTGCCTATAAAGGGAGAATTTTTACTCTTGGAAACCACTGAGTCTTCATTAAAGGCCCATTCTGTATCAAAATCCACTATTATTATGTCGGCATCATAACCTTCTTTCAGCAAGGCTTTATTTTTTAACGATAATATCCTGGCAGGATTTAAACTCATCTTTTCAATTACTGTAAATATATCTATTTTATTTTCTTTTGCGATTTTAAGAACACCGGCTAAGGCTCTTTCAAAACCTATCATGCCAAAACTGGGCTCCTGAAACTCGCAGTCTTTTTCTTCTTTGCTGTGGGGAGCATGGTCGGTGGCTATTGCATCTATAGCTCCGGTCTTTATGCCCTCAATTAAAGCTGCTCTGTCTTGTGCGGTCCTCAAAGGAGGATTGACTTTGGCATTAGTATCATATCCTGCCACGTCATCTTCGGTCATAATTAGGTGGTGCGGGGTAACGTCTGCTGTTACCTTGAGGCCGTCTTTTTTTGCTTTTGCTATCAAAGCCACAGACTCTTTACAGCTTAAATGCGTAAAATGCACCCGGGCGCCTGTCAGCCGGGCTATCTCTATGTCTCTTTGGACAGCTACAATCTCTGACTCTCTCGGTATACCGGAAAGCCCCATCTTTACTGAAAAGACGCCTTCGTTCATCAAGCCTGATTTTGACAAACTGCTGTCTTCACAATGCAATATCAACAATGCTCCGCAAGAGAGCGAATACTCCATCGCCCTTCTCATCAAAAGGCTGCTGCTCACCCAGCTGCCGTCATCTGAAAAAGCAATACAGCCGGCCTCTTTCATCTTTATCATCTCTGTGATTTCAACTCCGGCTCTTTCTTTAGTAATAGCTCCGACAGGGTGCACGCTGATTATTCCAAAACTATCTGCTTTATCTTTTATGAATCTCACCAGCCCGGCATTGTCTATAGGAGGCTGAGTATTGGGCATACAGCAGATAGTGGTAAAACCGCCGGATAAGGCCGAATAAGAGCCTGACTCTATGTCCTCTTCGTCCTCTCTGCCCGGCTCTCTTAAATGGGCATGCATATCTATAAGGCCCGGCAATACATATTTATTTTCGGCATCTACATATTTGGCCGAAGCCTGGTTTATCTTTTTGCCTATTTTTACAATCCTGTTATCTTTTATTAAAATATCTGCTTTGATAAAATCCCTGTTTTCTAAATCTGCAACGATGCCGTTTTTAATAACTAACATCACTTTTTACCTCTCTGGCCAAGCGCTCCGGCAATAAGATAAAGTATGGCCATTCGTATCGCCAGCCCGTTTGTAACCTGATTTAGCACTACGCTGTAGATATTCTTCTCTATTAAGCCTTTATCTAAAACATCCGGGCTTAGCTCAACGCCTCTGTTTACCGGGCCGGGATGGAGTATCAAGAGCCCCGGCTTGGCAAAATTAACTAATTTTTCCCTGTTAATTCCGAAATACTCCCGGTATTCGGCTATAGAAGGCATAATATTTTCATCTATTCTTTCTTTCTGTATTCTCAAAACATTGACAACGTCGGAATTTTTAAGGGCTTCTTTTATGTCGCAGGAAATCTCAACACCTAATTCTTTAAAATACGGCGAAATCATTGTCGGCGGAGCGCAGAGCGTAACCTGGGCGCCTAATTTTTTCAGCGCCTGGATATTGGATCGGGCAACTCTGGAGTGGTTGATATCCCCGACTATGGCCACTTTAAGCCCGGCTATCTTTTTTTTGTACTCCAGTATAGTAAAGACATCGAGCAAGGCCTGAGTGGGATGAGCGTGCATGCCGTCGCCGGCATTTACAACTCCGGCTGAGACTACGCCCGAAAGATATTCTGCGGCTCCGGAAGCAGAGTGCCTTAATACTATAATATCAACATTCATAGCTTCGATATTTCTGGCAGTATCTTTTAAGTTTTCACCCTTCTGAACGCTGGATGTAGAAACCGAAAAGCTTACCGTATCGGCCGAGAGCCTTTTTGCCGCCAGCTCAAAAGATATCCTGGTCCTGGTAGAAGGCTCAAAGAACAGAAAAGCTATTGTCTTGCCGCGTAAAGCAGGGACTTTTTTGACCGGGCGGGTAGATATCTCTTTAAACGCTTTGGCCAGCTCTAAAATATAGCTTAATTCTTTAGCGCTTAAATCCTCAATGCTTAAAAGATGCTTCTTCTTCCATTGTATCTCTTTTTTAAAAACTATCTCAGTCATCCAGTACCTCTACCACTACAACCTCGTCCTTCCCGTCTACCTCTTTCAGCCTGACCTCTACAGATTCTTTGGTTGAAGTCGGTATATTTTTGCCGACATAATCAGCCCGTATCGGAAGCTCTCTGTGACCCCTGTCTACTAAAACAGCCAGTTGAATTGCCCGGGGCCTGCCGAAATCAATCAGCGCGTCCATTGCACACCTTATTGTCCTTCCGGTAAAAAGCACATCATCCACTATGATTATAAGCTTGTCATTGATGTCTAAATTAAGCTCAGTCTCTTTGACCTGGGGCTGTTCTGATATCAAGGTCAGATCATCCCTGTACAGAGTTATGTCCAATGCTCCGCAGGGAATATCCACTCCTTCTATATCTAAGATATCTTTTGCAATCCTGTCGGCCAGATATACACCCCGCGTCCTTATGCCGGCAATTACAATATCGGACAAAGACTTATTTCTCTCTATTATTTCGTGGCTTATACGCCGGATAGTTTTATGGACCTGTTTGGAATCAAGAATTTTAGTTTTATCTGCTATCTTTTTGGCCATATCAGATAAAAAAATAAGCCTACTTGGTTTAGGCTCGGTTTTATTTGCTCTATATTAAAGTATGTTTTCATTTTATGCCCTTTCCAGCCTCACCGGACCGGATTAAAGGTCTGATAATTTATATCATGATTGGGTAGTGTTGTCAAGTTAATCTGCTGAAACTTTTTAATAATGATTACACAGATTAAAAAACAAGATTACACAGATTAAATTGGCTGCAACAAAACAGGTTGAACCTGTTTTGTTGCATTGGAGTTTTATACGACTAAACTCTTGGTGTTTTGCTTTTAGATCTCACTTTAGATCTCACTGAAACTAAGAGACGGGGACTATTAGCTAAGAACTATTTATCGTCCTAACCCCTAAAATATGTCCCTTTACCCTTGCCCCTGATTTTATTTGTTTGGAATTTGGTGCCTGGAATATGGCTTTTCTTTTCACTTTTCAC
>JAQUNS010000137.1 GCA_028717465.1 Candidatus Omnitrophota bacterium | reverse complement strand
AGAAGGCGATATAGTATCCATTATAGGTAAAGCCAAGAGTAACTACAATGCTCTAATAATAAACCCTGCCGGATACACGCATACCTCAGTCGCTATCAGGGATGCAATTGAGGCATCCGGAATTCCTGCGGTTGAGGTCCACCTTTCCAATATCTACAGCAGAGAAGAGTTCAGAAATAAATCGCTGATTGCGCCTGTCTCTTGCGGCCAGATATGCGGCTTTGGCAAAGACAGCTACCTACTTGCTCTTCATGCGGTTTTAAAGATACTGAAAATCTGCTAACGATGTTTTTAAATTCCGATAGAGTCTCCCGCCTGCGCTCTGAGATGAGGCGCTCTAATATCGATTATTTTGTCGTTACAAGCAGGGTAAACCTGCGTTATTTGACGGCTTTAGATATAGAGGGCATACTGGTTGTATCTTCTGGCGGAAGTAAAGTCAAATTGATATCTGATTTGAGGTATCGTCAGGAAGCAGAGCCTTTAAAATCCAGCTCGCTCTCTGTAAAATTCTGCAAAAAATCCTATATTTCAGAGTTAATAAAATCTCTGGGCAATAAAAAGGGAGTTGCCGGAATAGAGGAGACAATTAGCCTGGGCTCTTTTTTAAAGCTTAAAAACAGCATAAAAGGATTGAGATTAGCGCCGTCTGCGGTATTGTCCGAACTGCGCATGTTAAAAGATAGCCGGGAGCTGGCGTCAATATCAAAGGCTTTAGAGATAACAAGGCAGACTGTCAAGGCAGTCAGCAAAATATTAATAGGCAAGACCGAAATAGAGGCCCAAGGCCTGATAGAATATGGATTCAAAAAGCGGCTTGCCGAAAGATCGGCGTTTATTCCTATTGTAGCATCAGGCCCAAGAAGCGCTTTGCCTCATGCCAAAGCAACCAGGCATACAATAAAAAAGAGCGACGGCTGGGTCCTGATAGACTGCGGGGCGGTAACGGACGGGTATTGCTCTGACTTGACACGGATGTTTTTTTGGGATAGAATTCCAAAAGCAATAAAGAAGGCTTATCAGGTTATAGGGCAGGCAAAAGAAGAGGCCGAGTTTTCTATAGCCGACGGAGTTAAGATATCGACAGTAGTTTCTAAGGCCGAAAATATTATCGAGAAATCAGGTTTTAAGAACGCGATAAGCCACAGCCTTGGGCATGGGATTGGCCTTGAGATACACGAAGCTCCGGCTCTAAGCAGAAGCTCTAAAAGGGTTTTTAAAGAGGGCATGGTAATTACTCTGGAGCCGGGAATATACCTGCCCGGTTTGGGCGGGGTAAGAGTAGAGGATGTTATCCGTATAGGTAAAAAAGGCTCTCTGAAGCTATCATGATTTCTGCAAATCAGATTAAAACAGGAATGGTTATAAAGCTGGAAGGTAAGCTTTATGCGGTAGTTGGCTTTACGCATACAAAACCCGGCAAGGGCGGCGCATTCTTAAGAATAAAAATGAAAGATATCTCAAGCGGCCAGACTTTAGAGCGCACCATTTCAACAGACCAGAAAATAGACGATGCTTACGTAGAGGAAAAGAAGCTGACTTACCTGTACTATGATTCTCAGGGCGGGCATTTTATGGATGATGAAAATTTTGAAGAAGTGGTGCTTTCTCAGGATGATCTGGAGGGCTTGAAAGATTTTTTAAAAGAAAGCTCCCATCTGGATGCCACTGTTTATGAAGGCAGGATAGTTGCTTTATCGCTGCCGCTGTTTGTAGAGCTCGAAATAACCGATACCCAGCCCGGATTTAAAGGCGATACTGTCAAAGCCGGAACAAAGCAGGCTAAGTTAGAGACCGGCGCTTTTATACAGGTACCGCTTTTTATAGATAAAGGCGATGTGATAAAAATAGATACCAGAACCGGAGAATATGTAGAGAGGGTATAAAAATGGATTTGAAAAAAATCAAAGAGATAATAAATTTGATGAACGAAGAGGACTTAGCCGAGATTGAGGTCGAAGAAGAAGGCAAGCGCATCAAACTGCGCAAAAAAGAGCCCAATATTTTAAAAGAGGTTCCCAATTTTACTGTTCAGAGTCCGGTTGTCCAGAATGTTCAGGAGGCGCCCAAAAAAGATGACGGCGGCATTTATATCAATGCCCCTATGATCGGAACTTTTTACAGCGCGCCGGCTCCGGATGCAGAGCCTTACATAAACACCGGGCAGGCAGTAAAAATAGGGGATACAATCTGCATTATAGAAGCGATGAAGCTCATGAACGAGATTAAGTCTGAAGTAAAGGGGAGAGTTGTTGAAGTATTGGCTGAGAACGGAGACCCTGTCGATTACGGCCAGCCGCTTTTTAAAATAATGCCTGAATAATATTCCGGAAAATGTTTGATAAGATACTGATAGCAAACAGGGGAGAGATTGCCCTCAGAGTCATACGGGCATGTAAAGACCTGAACATAAAGACCGTAGCTGTATATTCTGATGTCGATGAAAGCTCTCTTCATGTAAAATTTGCCGACGAAGCTCTCTGTATCGGCCCGGCGCCGTCTAAAAAGAGCTACCTTAATATACCGGCTATTATATCCGCCGCTGAGATTACGGATGTCGAGGCGATCCATCCCGGCTATGGATTTTTAGCCGAAGATTACCATTTCGCTGAAATATGCGAATCCTGCCGCATCAACTTTATAGGGCCCAGCCCGAAAAATATAAAATTGATGGGCGACAAACTGAAAGCCCGCCAGACCGCAAAAAAATTCGGTGTCCCTGTTATCCCGGGCTCAGACGGCATTGTCAGCAATAAAGAGGAGGCTTTGGCTGTCGCAAACCGGATAGGATACCCGGTAGTTATCAAAGCCGTTGCGGGTGGCGGAGGCAAGGGTATGCGCGTCTGCCATAATGACATCAGGCTTGTCTCGGCCTATATTACGGCCCAGAGAGAGGCTGAGGAGGCTTTCGGGAATAAAGATGTTTATATGGAGAAGTTTATGTCTGATGTAAGGCATATCGAAGTTCAAATTTTAGCCGATAAATACGGAAATGCAGTTTACCTTGGAGAGAGAGACTGTACTGTCCAGAGAAGATTTCAGAAGCTGATCGAGGAGAGCCCTTCTCCAAGAGTGAACGCTAAGTTAAGAAAAAAACTCGGCGAAACCGCATTGAAGCTTGTTAAAGCTATAGAATATCGGAATGCCGGGACAGTAGAATTTATGCTGGACAAAGAAGACAAGTTCTATTTCTTAGAGATGAATACCAGGATTCAGGTCGAACATCCGGTAACAGAGATTGTTACAGGCATAGACCTGGTTAAAGAACAGATACGCTGTGCTGCCGGCGAGAAGCTTGAGATATCACAATCTAAAATAGAGCTGAGCGGCCATGCTATAGAATGCCGTATTAATGCAGAGGATCCTTACAACGGATTTTTGCCTTGTCCGGGAGAGATAAAGACGCTCTATCTTCCGGGAGGGTTCGGTTTAAGGGTTGATACCCACATATACTCCGGCTATACGATACCGCCTTTTTATGACTCTCTGATGGCGAAAGTAATGGCTTACGGTGAAGACAGAAAACAGGCTATTTTAACTATGAGGCGGGCGCTTGATGAGATACTGGTTACACCGCTTAAAACCAC
>JAQUNS010000136.1 GCA_028717465.1 Candidatus Omnitrophota bacterium | reverse complement strand
ATAGCCAAGATAAGATGAAGGTCTCTGTTTTAATTCCGGCGCATAACGAAGAGAGAGCGATAGCTCTTACCTTGAGAAATATAGCCTGCCTGGTTAGCCCGGAAATAATTGACAAGATCGTAATCATAAACGACCATTCTGCTGACAACACAAAAGGTGTTGTTGAGCAGCAGGCAAGCAGATACCCTCATCTTAACATTCAGTTGATTGATAACCAAGGCCGGCTCGGCTTTGCCAACGCTTTAAGGGCAGGGATGCTTCAGGTGAGCTCTGGATTTATAGTCCATGTCATGGCAGACAACTGCGACAGAGTAGAGGATATTCCGTTGATGCTGAACAAGATGGTTGCAGGCGGCTTTGATATGGCTTGTGCCTCCAGGTACAGCTATTCTGGTAAAAGGTGCGGAGGAAATTGGCTGAAAGGATTTTTCTCCCGCTTTGTAGGCATAAGTTTGAATAAAATTATCAATATCCCGACCCGGGATGCCAGCAACGCATTTAAAATGTATAACAGCGCTATTTTAAAAGATATAGTTTTAAGCTCATCCGGATTTGAGATATCTGTAGAATTGTGTGTTAAAGCCTATCTTTCAGGCTATAATATAACCGAACTGCCTACAGTGTGGCATGCTGAGGATTGCGGAGATTCGGATTTTAGAATATTAAACGAATTCTCTGCCTATATTAATATATATCTCTGGGCGGTGTTTAAATATTTCAAAAATAGAATATGCAGGCGTAAAATTAATAAAAAATGAGCATGGACTCACAAGATTTAAGCCTGATTTATAAGACAAGGTTCAAAAAGGAGAGCTCCAAAAACAGGGATAAGATGTTCTCCCTTCTGTGCAGCGATTTTTTGCAGAGATATGTATCCCCTGATTCAACAGTGCTTGATGTTGCTGCCGGCCGCTGCGGTTTTATCAATAATATTAAAGCCAAAAGAAAGATAGCTTTAGATATTAATGCCGATATGAAGTCTTTTGCCGGTGAAGATGTTGAAGTCGTTATATCCGATGCCCGGAGAATGCCTGAGCTTGCAGGTGAAAGCGTGGATGTCGTATTTGCGAGCAATTTTTTTGAGCATATAGGCAGGGAAGATATAATCAAGGTCCTTAAAGAGCTGTTTAGAATACTGAAAAAAGACGGCAAGCTCCTGCTGATACAGCCCAATATAAGGTTCTGCTGCAGAGACTACTGGATGTTTTTTGACCACTTAACAGCTTTAGATGACAGGGGTTTTTCTGAGGCATTGTCGATAACCGGTTTTTATATCGCAGAGTCCAGGCCGAGATTCTTACCCTTTAGCACCAAAAACAGGCTGCCTAAAACCCCTGTTATGCTTAAATTGTATCTTAAATCTAGAATCTTACAGCACATCTTTGGCAAGCAGATGTTTATCTATGCTAAGAAGCTGCCCCGATATTTATAGGCTGCCTTGAATCCGTATTTAGAGTCCTCTTTTATTGGAAAAATCAAACATTGTTTTCTTGACTTTAGTAATTTCCGGCATTATAATACAAATGTCTCTGCGATGAGCGCTAGCTGGCTGGAAAAAATTTGAGTCAAAACATATTAAAGGGAGCTCGAGTTAAGGCAGCTAGATGCGACCCGGATTCCGGGATACAGATACTGTCCTTACAGGGCACCCACCTGTTGAGAAAACTCAATAGTTATTCAGCCAACGGCGGCACCGCGGAGCGTTTTTTTTAAAACCATTTTGTTATTTTTGTTTTAAAAGACGGCTCAATCTGCTAAAATTTAACACCAGTATGAAGAAAAAAACCCCGTTTTTTGAGGATATTATCGATAGTCTTAATTCTTTCTGGAGGAGCCAGGGTTGCTGTGTATTGCAGTCCTGCGATTTAGAGGTTGGGGCCGGGACTTTTCATGCGGCTACTTTTTTTAAATCTCTGGACAATTCAGATTCCAGGGTTTGTTATGTTCAGCCTTGCCGCCGGCCTACAGACGGCAGGTTCGGCCAGAATCCGCTGCGGGCCGGGTTCTACTATCAATACCAGGTTGTCTTAAAGCCTTCGCCGGAAAATGTTAAGCAGTTGTATTTAAATAGCTTAAAGCAGATCGGGTTCAATCTCAAGAATTTCGACCTTAGATTTGTGGAGGACGACTGGGAGTCGCCCACGCTGGGAGCCTGGGGCCTGGGCTGGGAAGTATGGCTGGACAGTTTAGAAGTTACACAGTTTACTTATTTTCAGCAGATAGGCGGCGTTGACTTAAAAGATACCCCGGTGGAGATTACATACGGCCTTGAGAGGCTGGCTATGTATCTACAAAATGTCTCTTCGATCTCAGATATTAAGTGGAACAAGAATGCCTGCTACGGAGATATCCATGATTTAAAAGAGAAAGAGTTTTGCAGTTACAATTTTGAGTTTGCCGGCACAGATGTATATAAGGACCTGTTTTTAAAATATGAAGGCGAGTCTGGAATGTTGTTAAACAATAAACTTGTTTATCCGGCTTATGAGATGGTTTTAAAGATGTCCCATGCTTTTAATGTCTTAGATGCCAGAGGTGCGCTTAGCGTTACCGAACGCCAGAATTATATCTCCAGAATAAGAAAGAAAGCAAAAGAGTCTGCTGAGCTGTATCTGTCTAAGCAGGGCTTGGGGCCTTCTCAGTAAATCTGCGATGCAAACAGTCAATTTTTTAATAGAGCTGGGTTTTGAAGAGATTCCTTCCGGGTTAATCGGTTCTGTTGCCAGCCAGCTGGAGTCTAATTTTTCTCAGGCGCTGGAAGATAACAGCGTAGCATGTAAAAAGATATGTTCTTACGCCAGCCCGGTGCGGGTTGTTTTGGCCGGAGAGATATCTCGCCAGAACTCTCCCCGCCAGACAGAAGTAAAAGGCCCAAGCTATAGCTCTGCTTACGATAAGCAGGGCAATCTCACCGCAGCTGCCCGGGGGTTTTTAAAATCACAGGGTGTGGAGGAATCTGATGTATTTATTCAGGATACCGAAAAAGGAAAATATTTCTCAGTCAGAAAGAGAGAGCAATCCAAGCTGAGTTCGCAGGTAATAAAAGATATTCTGCCCAGCATAATCTCCAAGGTTTCATTGCCTAAGTATATGAGCTGGGACAACTCCGGCCTTAAATTTGCAAGGCCTTTAAGGTCTGTTATTGTTATCTGGAAAGACGAGGTTTTAAAATTCAAATTAGCTAATCTGGAATCCTCTAGTTCGGTATCGGTCAGGGACGGGGCAGTGTATAAGCAATTTAAGGTTAAAACTGTTAAAAGTTATTTTGCTCTGATTAAAAAAGAAGGCATAATACTTTCTTTGCCTGAAAGAAAAAATAAAATTTCAAGCATTTTAAACAAAGAGGCTTCCAGGTTTTATGCCGGCGTTGCTTTAAATGAGCAGCTTCTTGAAGAAGTGGCCAATATAGTGGAGAGGCCGGCTGTAGTGTGCTGTGATTTTGAAAGCAGGTTCCTCAAGCTTCCCGAAATAGTTCTTTTAGCAAGCATGGCCAAGTACCAGAGGGTCTTTGCCCTTTATGGCGGGAATAAAAATATTATCAATAAGTTTCTGGCTGTAGTTGAAAACAGGCCTGCTAATGCAGCCGGCATTAAGAAGCATTATGAATTT
>JAQUNS010000135.1 GCA_028717465.1 Candidatus Omnitrophota bacterium | reverse complement strand
TCTTCTTTTTTTAAACTCACTTTTTATAAAATCAAACCATTCTCGGCTCATGCTTAAAGCAGCTTGGGCTGCCTTCTGGCTTATGCTGCTGGGATTTGAAGTCATCTGGCCCTGGATTTTAGACACGGCCTGAGCAACTCCGATGTCGGCACCGATCCAGCCTATGCGCCAGCCGGTCATAGCATGAGATTTGGAAACTCCATTTACAGTAACTGTTCTCTTGAATATCTCATCGGACAAAGAGCCTATCGAAATGTGCTCGCCCTGGTAAATAAGATGTTCATAGATCTCATCGCTTATGACTACCAGGTTATTTTCCAGAGCTATAGATTCGAGCTTAACCAGTTCGCTCTTTGTCCAGACCATCCCGGTCGGATTGGCCGGCGAATTGAGAATAATACATTTGGTATTTTTGTTTAAAGCAGCTGATATTTTTTTGAAATCAGGCCTAAATCCGTCTTTTTTATCAAAATATACTACTTTCGGAACACCGGTAGCCAGTTTTACCATTTCAGTATAACTTAACCAGTAAGGAGCCATTATGATAACTTCATCTCCTGGATTCAAAAGAGCAAATAGAACATTGGCGATGGAATGCTTTGCGCCGTTAGATACCACTATTTGATCCGGGGCATAGTTTAGGTTGTTCTGGGATTTGAACTTATTGGCTATCGCTTCTTTTAATTCCGGAATTCCGGCGACTGGCGTATATTTCGTAAACCCTGAATCTATAGATTTTTTAGCAGCTGATTTAATCTGATCCGGCGTATCAAAATCCGGTTCACCTGCAGCAAAATTAATAACCGGTTTTTTTTCTTTTTTAAGTTTTTTTATCTCCGAAGTTATGCTTAATGTTTCGGACTGAGATATAAGCTGCACTCTTTCTGAAAGTTCCATGATATGGTTTCACCAGGCAGAAGAACAGATATGTTATTTTTCTCTATCTCTTTTAAGAAAACCTTTCAAGCCCTGAAGAAATCCTTTATCTTTTTTCTGGTCTTCTTTGTCGCTCTTTTTTGCCTGTTCCTGATTTTTGGATTCCTTAATATCTTCTATTTTTTCTTTTTTAGAATCTTTTTTCTGAACAACCTTTTTTTTGGCCGGCTTTTCTTCCTCTACCTGCACAACCTCTGCCTGGGCCGTCTCTTCGTGAACCTTCTTTTCTTTCTTCTCTTTCCTCATCCGGCGGATTTTATTTTTTTCTTCTATTATCTCTTCCTTGATTTTAGTAAGCTCCAAAATGGCCAATTGAGCATTGTCTCCTCTTCTCTTGCCTAATTTTAAGACTCTGGTGTAGCCGCCATTAATACCTTTAAATCTTGGCGCTATATCTTGGAATAGTTTTTTCACTAATGCTCTGTCCTGTAATATGCTGTAAGCCTGGCGCCTAGAGTGAATATCACCTTTTTTACCCCAGCTTATCAGCCTGTCGACTTTACGAGAACACTCTTTAGCCCGCCTGTATGTAGTCTTTATGCTTTCACTGGCAATGACCGCTATGGCCAGGCTTTTGATCAAAGCTTTTCTCTGGTCGGAAGGCTTGCCCAATAAGGCTATGTTTTTACGATGTCTCATTTCCTAAAGCCTCCTCGTGCAATTTTTTACCTAACTCTTCTGTGATCTCCATTCCGAAAGACAGGCCCATCTCTTTGAGAATATCAACAAGTTCATTTAAAGACTTCTTGCCGAAGTTCCTGTGCTGAAGAAGCTCCTGTTCAGTTAAACGGACCAGGTCGCCCATCGTATTTATGCCGGCATCTTTCAAACAATTGGCGCTTCTAACAGAGAGCTCCAATTCGGTTATAGGCATTTTCAATTTACCTATCAACGAGCTGTCTATGCCTTCTGCAACAACATCATCCTCTTCCTCAACTACTTCTCCGAGCTGAGTAAAAACATCTAAATGCCTCTGCAAAATATACCCGCCATAGACCAGCGCCTCTTTAGGCTCGACGCTTCCGTCAGTCCAAATCTCAATTATCAGCTTTTCATAATCTGTGACCGCGCCTACTCTTGTATTCTCCATTTGAGAGTTAACCTTTTTGACTGGAGAGAACAAAGAGTCTATCGGTATAACTCCTATCGGAGCATCTTCTTTTTTATTTCTTTCCGCCGGAACCCAGCCGCGGCCACGGCCAACTTCCATCTCTATGGTAACCGGGGTATTTTCAGTCAAAGTCAAAATATGGTGGTCGGGATTTATAATTTCCACTGTTTCATCAGATGTTATGTCTTTAGCTTTATATTCGCCTTTTTTGCCGGCCTTTAAAACTACTGTTTTAGAAGCTCTGGAGTGAGAGCGCAAAACCAGGCCTTTAAGATTAAGGACTATCTGAGTAGCGTCTTCTAAAACACCGGGTATAGTAGAGAACTCGTGATCCACTCCGCCTATCTTTATGGCTGTTACAGCGCTGCCCTCGATAGAGGAAAGCAATACTCTTCTTAAAGAGTTTCCTACAGTAGTAGCGTAACCTCTTTCAAAAGGCTCGGCAATAAATTTTCCGTAAGTAGAAGAATAACTACTTTCATCCCACGCTATTTTAGCCGGCATTGCAAAATCTTTCATTCTTATCCCCATAATATGCTCCTCCTTATCTGGAATAAAACTCAACTATAAACTGTTCTTGGATAGGTATTGCTATGTCTTTTCTTTCAGGTAAACCTAATATCCTGGACTCGGTTTTTCCGTCAAGCACCTCAATCCAGCCAGGGATAGGCTTATCCTCGGATAGCTTGATATTCTCTTTCAACATATTTTTAGAAGCTTCTCTATTTTTTACAGTTATAACATCTTCCGGTTTAACAAGATAAGAAGGTATATTTACCCGCCTCCCATTCACATATATATGGCCATGGCTCACTACCCCTCTAGCTTGAGACCTACTTAAAGCAAAATTAGACCTAAAGACGACATTGTCTAGCCGCCTCTCTAGAAGCTGCAACATTATCTCTCCGGTTACCCCTTTTGTTTTAGCGGCAGATTGATAATATTTTTTCATCTGCTTCTCACTGACGCCATAGATTCTTCTTACTTTCTGTTTCTCTTTTAAGCGGATGCCATAGTCTGAATGCCTGGGCCTTCTTTTACCGTGCTGGCCAGGCGGATATGCTCTTTTTTCTACTGAACATTTTTCGGTCATACAGCGCCTGCCTTTTAAAAACAGCTTGACGCCTGCTCTTCTGCATAATTTACAAACCCCGCCTCTTAACTGTACCATTACTCCTCCTTAAACTCTTCTTCTTTTCGGCGGCCGACATCCGTTATGCGGTATCGGCGTAACATCCTTGATTACTCTTATGTTTAACCCGGCCGCTTGAAGAGACCGAATAGCAGTCTCTCTGCCAGCACCCGGCCCTTTAACGTAAACAGTAACCTCTTTCATGCCGGACTCCACAGCCCGCTTGGCAGCAGCTTTAGATGCCAGCTGGGCAGCAAAGGGAGTAGATTTCCTGGTGCCTTTAAATCCAGCTCCTCCGCCGGTTGCCCAGGCTAGAACATTGCCTTCTTTATCTGTTATAGTAATAGTTGTATTGTTAAAAGTCGCCAAAATATGGGCAATACCATATTCTACGCGCCTGGCAACCTTCTTTTTCTTTATTCTTTTTTTAGGCTGCTG
>JAQUNS010000134.1 GCA_028717465.1 Candidatus Omnitrophota bacterium | reverse complement strand
GCACCGGGAGGAGATTTTGGATTTTCAACATCTTTTCCCAAAGCAATAAGGGTCTTTACCATTCTTTTTCTGGTCTCTTGCTTGTTATGCTCTCCCCAGGTGCCGTTGGACAGCAGAAGTATTAATCCAATTCTATCTTTCATCTCTTCAGATATTACCTCGGCCCTATCCAGAACATTCCAGAGAGCTTCGCCATGCTTATAGATAAAGGCCTCTTTTAACTGTTGGGATCTGGCCGGATTTTCAGTCTCTGGGGTTTCAAGAGCAGAGCCGTTTCTTTCTTCCCACTCTGCTTTAGCCTGCTCAAACTGTATGGCTAGTATAAGCTTGCTCTCGGCTTCCTGGCCTAAGTTGAATATCGAGCATAACCGCTCAGCATAAATGAATTTTTGGTGCCTTTTTACGCTATCCGATGTTAGTTTTTTAAGGTAGGCTTGAAACCAGATGTTTTCTCCAAAGCGTTTATCAGACTCTAAAGCATCCAGAAGGATTGCGTAAGGAGTGTTTTGGATTAAGGTTAATAACTGGCTTTCAAATGTTTGTGGTGTTATGATAACCGCGCTTTGAGATCGTCTTAAACTTTGATTTTGGGGAGCATTTAATTGGCAGAGAATACCGGGACATAAAATTAGAATAAGCAGATCTTTAGAAAATAGAACATACTTTCTCACAATCCCACATCCTCCATATTATAAAATAAGACAGGGACCTATTCTTGGAAGCCGATGTTGTCGATATAGATAGCGCCCTGGTTATTGCCGACTTTGTCTCCTTCCAGCATTATCGCAATCTGCTCTAATTTAAAGTTTGCCCCTAAAGCAGACACAAAAGCGCTTAAATCTATCTCTATCGTCTGCCAGTCTTCGGTTATATTATCTATCTCTATAGAAGGATAAGGCCAGCTTGAGCCTTCCGGATGGAGTTCTATTTTGATTTTGCTCGGTATGCCTACAGAAGAGTCTCCTTTAATATCAAAGACCAGCTTCCCTGTGTTAGAAAGCGAGAGACCGTCTATGTTCATATATATGCCGTTAAATCCGCCGGGCTGTAATTTGTAGTCTAATTTCAGAACCTTACCCTGGGTTTTATCTTTATCAGATACAATTGAAACATCTATACTGCCATTTGGGCCGTCAACAGGGCCTATTTTTGATATATAAGCATTCGGGCGGGTGCCGTCTTCAAATGCTGTCAGCAGAGTATCTAAGTTTGGAATTATAACATTGGCATCCCTTTCGCCTCTTGCCAGATAGAGCAGTTCTTTTACATTTTTGTAGGAAGCATCATAGTAAAGAATAGTCTGAAATGCTGTTATTGCCTCTTGGTAATCTTCCAAATTAAATAGATTCTGGGCCTCATCGTATAGCTGGGATAAGTCTTCTTCTATAGCCTGCCTTAAATTAGCCTCTATCTGGGCTAAGTCAGGGAACAACGCCTGTTTTCCATAAGCTGTAACCAAATCTTTAAAGTAATTAAAGAGAGCTTCTGCCTTTTGCCACGCTCCGGTGGCTATAGAATCATTGATTGTGTTGCGTACAGAGGTTAATTCCGAATTTAGCCCTGTTTCGTCAAAAAAAGCGGTATTGGAAATAAACTCTGCTATCCGGGCGTATTCAAGGCTGCCTGCAAAAAGGCCTCTAATGCCGTTGTTTAGGCTGTTGGTAATAGCGGCAAGGGCGATACCCTGCAGGAGCGAAGTGTTAAGGTATATCCCCAAGTCGTTATTTACGTCTATAGCATCTATAAGGCCAAACTGCGAGTTTATACTGCCCTGGTAGAGGTTCTCTATCAGCTGGATTAAATCACCGCCTTCCTGTACTGCGTTATATGATAGAAGTACTGTGTAAGGGGAGAGCATCCCTGAACTTGGATAAGGGTTTAAGCCAGCCGGAGAACCGAATTCCCGGTATTCGTATATATCGTTGTAGCAGGGTGCTTCACCCCAGAAAGGATAACCGTTCTCTATAGCCTGAAGCTTATGTATCAGCACCGCTTTTTTAAAGTTCAGCCCAAAACCATTCGGCGATAATTGCGCCTCATCTATAAATAAAGCCGGAAAGAGGAATTCGAACAGGCTGCCGCCGTAACTTGCAACTACGTCTATTCCGTATATTTTTAGCATATTGGTTGCAAGGGCCTGCCAGTTCAACAAAGCCTCAGCCTGAGTCATATCTCCTTTGCCTAAAGCTAGGTATGTCAGCAGGCGGGTTTCTGAGTTCATTATTCCGTAATGATAGCCGGAAGGGGTTATAGTTCCGTTTAAATGATTATAGTTATATCCGCCCAAAAACAGGTGTTCTGACTGGTCATAAAAGAACCCCAGGTCTATTTTATCTATTAACTCTTGTAAGCTTCCTGCCAAATTAGGGCAGGCTTCCCGGGCAAGAATTAAGCCCATTAGCAAATTAGCGTTGTCTACAGAAGACAGAAAAGTATTTATAGTGACATCTTTTGAAGGGAGATCATAATAATTGAAGAAATAAGTTTTTCCCTGATATTGGCCGGATGCTGGCGAATAGGTTTGCATGGTATTTAAAGTATCAAGCAATTGCGATATTGTCAGTTCCAGTTCCTGCTGGCTGAGCTTGTCTAATTTAAGCAAAGATACCAAAGAGACAATATACATACCTATATCCGATATCGAAGTATACTCAGGCTGGTATATTTTGCCCTCTTTTGTAAATGTTATCCAGCTGTAAGGCAGGCCTGTAACAGGGTCTATGCCGATTCCTTCCTGAAAGAAATCAGCAATGTTATCTGCTGTGTTGTATAAAAAAGAAGCGAGGGTTTTACCCTCGCTTAGGCGCTTGATTATCTCCTGGATAGCCTCTTCAAGCCCCAGGCCATTCTGGTTTATTAACTTAAGCACTTCATCCATCCAGAATGATAGTATTCCGGCATCGTTTCCTATAAATAAATTCAGGTTTCGGCCTTCATATGCTTCGACATGTGGCAGGAGCCTTTTCCAGATATAGAGCCCTCTGTTGACGTTATTTACTCCTTGGGTGAGGGCATGTTCTGCCCAGTATGTTATAAAGCCGTTATCGTCATAATTGTTGTCAAATAAATCGACCGGACCTATTAGTTCTTCAACCTCAGGTGTGCCGTTGTTGTCAAAATCATTATCCAGTATATTTTTCATGTTCGACAGGACGTTTTTGGTATGCTGGACTCCGTTAGTTAGCGCATATTCCGCCCAGAATGTCAGAAAACCATTATCCTCATAATTAGTATCGAAGAAATCGACCTCACCTATCAAGTCCTCTACTTCGTTTATGATGCCGGCCATGGCATTTAATAATGCTATTATTTTTGCACTGCCTTCTGCTACTACTCTCTCTGCCCAGTAGCCAAGGAAACCGTTAGCAGGGTCACTGCCATCAAATAAATCAACCGGCCGGCCTATCAGGGTCTCCACAGACGGCAGGATAGCGGCTATTGCTTGAAGTAAAGCGATAATACTTGCTGAGCCCTCAGTGACGGCTCTCTCTCCCCAGTAAGATAGATAACCGTTGTCCTCATAATTAGTGTCGAAGAAATTCATCCCACCTATCAATGCCTCTACATAAGGCAGTATTGCTGCCATAGCGTTTAGCAGTGCGTTGATATTCACCGCGC
>JAQUNS010000133.1 GCA_028717465.1 Candidatus Omnitrophota bacterium | reverse complement strand
ATATAGACGGAGACAGGTCAAGCTCTAACTTGATACCGGTTTTATCAGGGGATATAGAACACAATATTAAAGTCGTACTCGGTTAAAATTGAAAATTGCTAAAAAGATAATTCCGGCGGTTATCATAATAGCGGTAGCTGCCGTTGCTTTTTTTTATTTTAGCAAGAAAGATCAAGCTTCGATTCCTCTGCAGGATAAAGAGAGTTTACCTTTAGATAACGACAGAGTCCCGGCCAAAGACTTCACATTTCGGGATTTAGAAGATAAAGGACATAGCCTCTTGGATTTTCAAGGTAGGATAATCATAGTAAATTTTCGCACTATACAGTGCGGCGCCTGTGATGTGGAAATGGATTTTTTAAAAACTTTTGTTCCTTCCTTAGACAGTAATAAAGTTAAATTTATTGCTCTTTTTTTAGGCGATAAGCAGAGTGTCGTTAAAACTTATTTTAATCAGAAAAATGCTAAATTCCCGGCCTATTGCGATGATTACGGATTGTCCGCTATCAAATACCGTGTGTTTGGGCTGCCGACATCTGTCATTATCGATAAGAATTTTAAAGTTGTGGCCAGAATTACCGGTGCTATAGACTGGAACCAGAAAGAGGTCGGCGAATTTTTAAAAGCTCTGGCTAATGAGTGATATTTCTTTTTTGATGTCTTTTTTAGGCGGAGTGCTTTATTTTTTCTCACCCTGCATACTGCCGCTAGTACCCTCGTTTCTCTCCTTTATAAGTGGAATATCGTTTCAGGAGATGAAAAATAATCCTGCCTTAGCTCGTAACAGAGTAGTGCTATATACCGCATTCTTTTTAGTCGGATTTTCCTTTATATTTATATCTCTTGGGCTGGGAGCATCTTTTTTAGGGGATGCTGTGCTTAGCTTGAAATTTCCGGTTCAGAAGATAGGCGGGCTCATTATCATTATTCTGGGGCTCTATCTGTTAGTACATAGTAAATTGAAATTTTCGCCTTCTTTTAATATTATGCCTAAAAATAAGCCGGCCGGTATCATAGGCGCTTTTTTTGTAGGAATAGTATTTGCTTTTAGTTTCACCGCCTGTGCTACGCCATATCTGGCTGCCGTTTTAACCGTTGCCGGTATAAAGGCAAACATGCTGCGGGGGCTGGCTTTATTGTTATTTTTTTCTCTGGGGCTTTCAGTACCTTTTCTAATATCTGCAGTCTCACTGAGCTGGTTTCTTTCGGTATTTGATAAAATAAAAAGCAAGATAAGGCTCCTAGAAATAACGGCAGGCCTAATTCTTATCTTCTTCGGCACCCGTATTTTAATAACAGGCATTTAAATCTACATTCAGTTATAACTAAATTAGTCTCACTAAAAAGTTTTTCATAAATTTGACAAAGTACTTATTATGTGGCATAAATTACTTAAGGGATTGGCCACTGGTGGGGGGCTCAAAATCAAATCAAAAATTAAAGATTAAAAATTAAATATTATCCCGTATTCCCAAAGGCAGGATTAGCTATTAGTCTGGGAAATGCAAAATAATTATTAATCCTTGAAGTGTATTTAGTTAGGTACAATAAGTTTATTTTTGATATTTTATTTTTAATTTTTTATTTTATTATACTGCCAGGGAAGGGACTTGAACCCCCACCTCTGTGAAGAGACGTGATTTTGAGTCACGCGCGTCTGCCATTCCGCCACCCTGGCTTAGGTTATCTCAATGAAACAGGCTTATCCAGAATCTCTTTAAGTATAAACGAATTTTGCAACGAGGTTTTGGATTTTAGCATGTTTTTCCAGCTAATTCCAGGCTCTCTGTAAAGAGGCTGTTTTATCTTTTCAGTTTTTACTGTTTTTTGTTTCTCTATTGCTTTGGGTGTTGAAACCCTAGTCGGCTCAGTTTGCACAAACTTTTCTTCCGGCTGGATAAAATCAATAGGTATATTTAATTCAGGAAGCCTGAATATGCCTAGATCTTTTTCGTAATATTTTTTCCGCTCGGAAACAGTCTTTTCCGGTTTTTTCAAGAGGTTAGAGAGAACCCAGAAGAAAATCAGAAAAATTATAAATAGCAGGTCCATTATATCTGCTTATCCTTTTTATCGGGTGGTTCTTGGTCTGCTATCGTGTTTCTCATCTTGGTATCGGCCTGAATGTTATTAAGTTTATAATAGTCAAAGACTCCAAGCCGGCCTGTTCTAAACGCCTCAGATATTGCTAAAGGAATCTGGGCTTCGGCTTCCACTACTTTTGCCTGCATCTCCTGAACTCTGGCTTTCATCTCCTGCTCCTGGGCCACGGCAAGGGCGCGGCGCGTTTCGGCTTTAGCTTGAGCGACTTTTAAATCGGCTTCGGCCTGGTCAGTCTGAAGTTGGGCTCCGATATTTTTTCCGACGTCAATATCGGCGATGTCTATTGAGAGTATTTCAAATGCGGTTCCGGCATCAAGGCCCTTGTTTAGAACCGTTTTGGATATCGAATCCGGGTTTTCCAGAACATTTTTATAGGATACCGATGAGCCTATTGTAGTAACGATGCCTTCTCCGACTCTGGCTATAATAGTCTCTTCAGTAGCGCCTCCGACCAACCTATCCAGATTGGCGCGCACAGTTACGCGGGCTTTAGCTAAAACCTGTATGCCGTCTTTAGCAACTGCTGCGATCATATTTTCTCTGGGCGCATCTATAACTTTGGGGTTAACCGATGTTTTAACCGCATCCAGAACGTCTCTGCCGGCTAAGTCTATTGCCGCAGCTCTCTCAAAGCTCAAAGGTATAGTCGCCTTATCTGCCGATATCAGTGCTTTAATTACGTTTAGTACGTGGCCTCCCGCCAGGTAATGGGCTTCCATTTGATTTATTCCTGTAGAGAGCCCGGCTTTATGGAGCATGATAAGTGAAGGCACAATCACATTAGGGTCTACTTTTCTCAGGCGCATTCCAACAAGGCTTAGCAGGCCCAGCTTTACTCCTGCCGCTAATGCCGCGATCCAGAGCCTTAAAGGTATGAAATAACCGAACAGAAAAAATCCTCCGAATATCACCAATAACAGTACAATCATGCTCATATTAAACCTCCTTGCATTTTTGAACTTTTAGTTTGTTTCCTTCTATGCCCACAACCTTTACTTCCGAATCTTTTTCTATAAATAGGCCCCCTTCAGCAGTTGCATCAAGCCGCTCGCCTTCTATCTCAATTATGCCTATCGGCCTTAGGGGGGTGAGTGTTTTACCTTTTTTATCCAGGTATTCGTTCATGAGCAGATGCCTTATCGCATAACCGTCTTCTTTGGAGAGCCTGTACTGCAAAGTGGTTTTTTTAAAAACATTTTTTTTGATAAAATAATAGACAAACAGGCTGGCAAAAATAGTTCCGGCCATTATTGTATAAATACCGGCCTCAGGACCCAAGTTGCTGTAAGCCATGTAAGTAGTTATAATTAATATTGCTATGCCCAATATTCCCATCAGGCCAAATCCCGGAATTATAAACAGCTCCATCAGAAAGAAAAATATCGCAGCTATTAAACCGAATATTATCGTAAAGATGTTATTGAGCACATTCATGATTTTTTGACCTTTATTATATTACCATGTTTTGAAATAATTTGAATCTTTTCTCCTTCTTCTATATAGTCGCCCAGAGTTTCAACGTCGTATATCTTATT
>JAQUNS010000132.1 GCA_028717465.1 Candidatus Omnitrophota bacterium | reverse complement strand
CCTTATAACTTAAGGCCTGCGAACCTGTTCTGAAACTCGTATACCCTTCTGTCGAAGATTATGTCGCTTGAACTGACCGGCCGCACGAGCATGACTCCGTCCAAGCTCCTGCACCTGGTTAAAGCAACATAGACCTGGCCGTGGGTAAAAGCGCCGCCGCTTAAATCTACGACCGCCTTGTCGAATGTCTGGCCCTGGCTTTTGTGTATGGTGATAGCCCATGCCAGCTTGAGAGGAAACTGCAAAAAAGAACCCCGGACCTCTTCATCTATCTTGTCTGTTTCTGAGTTATAGGTGTACTCTATCTTCTCCCAGGATGACCTGCCGATATTATGCACGATACCGTCTACCTCTACCTCGATATCATCATCTGAAAGAGCGATAACCTCTGCCAGAGTGCCGTTGACCCAGCGGCCCTTGGGGTCGTTTCTTATCAGGATGACCCGGGCGCCTTCTTTGAGCCGCACTAAAGACTCGGTCGGATAAAAGTTCTCCTCGAAATCGCCTGTCACTTCTGCCGAATAAGCATACTCCTGCCCGGGAAGCTGAGCCAGCCTCTGCTCGTTGATAGCATTGGCCCGGCTGTTGGTGGTTGTAAGTATTACGGCAGAATTATCGATATCCTCAAGCCCGTTGACTACCCTTTCATTGAGCATTTTGAGGCCTTCTTTTGTATGCTCGCTGCTGCGTATGCTGTTTAGCAGCTCCACAAATCCATTATCCCTCTGGCGGAATATTTTGGTCAGCTCGATATAGCGCAGGCTCATTTTTTTAAAGGCTTTGGCGCTGAAAAAATAAGGCGTATTGTACCTGTCATCGAATATAGGCCTGATGCCGCTTTCAACTATCGGAGGCAGCTGGAAAAGGTCGCCGAAGAATATCATCTGGACGCCTCCGAACGGCTCATCCATCCGGCCCCGGTTAAGCCGCAGGGCATAGTCGATGCCGTCCATAAGGTCTGCCCGGACCATAGAGACTTCGTCTATCACCATAACATCGAGCTTTTGGATAAGCTTGCTCTTTCTTTTGCGCTTTATGGTATCTTTGCTGATGAAGCGGGGCGGAAACTTAAAGAAAGAGTGTATGGTCTGGCCGCCGATATTGATGGCGGCAACCCCTGTCGGAGCCAGGACAGCTATGTTTTTTGCGCTGTTCTTTTTGAACTGGCGAAGAAGCGTGGACTTTCCGGTGCCGGCTTTGCCTGTGATAAATATGTTCTGGTTTGAGCCCTCCATCAAAGAGAGGGCGTAATCGAACTCATCCGTCACCTCTAAGTTCTCAGGCAGAAAATCCCTGTAGTTCATTTTAAATCTATGAGAGTTTTTACGGGCTATCATATATTCCCTGATCAGCCATTAAAATAAAAGTAAAATCGGTATATCCTATTCTCCATATATAGGTGGGATAAGGCATGAGGTATGCCAGCGTCCATACCCGCTGAGCCGCAGAATACCAGAGGCGTATCTCTTTACTGTCTTCATCATACAAAAAGCTGGCCTGATAGATACGGGTATTATCCCAGGTTTTGCCGGCGCTTCTGGTCAATACCGGCTGCGGCGATACCATCCACTCCAAAGGCCCAGTTGCCCGGGCAAAGAATAAGTCAGTATGGTTGGCAACATGGCCTTCTTTAAAGCCCGGGAAAAACATCCAGAACTCTCCTGCAGAAGGAATGTAGCTTACCTCTAAATGCCAAACCTGATGCCCCTGCAAATCGACGCTGACTTTTTGGGGCTGGCTCCAGTTAACTCCGTCATCAGAGGTGCGGTATTTTACTTCGGTATATCCGGAATTAATGCCTGCTCTTCCGGAGTCCACATACCAAAGGCGGTATAAACCGCCCTGATAGATTACAGAAGGAGAAAGCATCCCGAAAGAGGGCTCTTGGAGTATTAACTCCGGACCGGACCAGTTTATGCCGTCACCGGAACGCACTCTGTAAAGATAGCTTTGATTGTCCCTAAAGCGCATAAAATAAAGCCAGAGCTCCTCAGTATCCTGGTTATATAAAAGATCGGGATCGGCATGATAGCCCCTGCTTATAGAGCCTACAATCGGGTTCTTCAGGCCAGGAGGAACCTCCCAGCTATAGCCGTCCTGGCTTACTAAAATAGACGGATTCTCATATGCTCTTTTGCCAAACGGATAAGGCGTAAATGCCATCCAGTATTTATAACCCTGCCAGCCTTCCGGAAAATAGACTATATCGGGATGGACAGCCTGGCCGCTGCCGTCGTATGTAGGCGTGCGCAGATAATTGCCGCTGTTGAAAAAATAAATCCCGTCCAGAAATAACCCTTCCGGGGCTATTAAATCAACATCCGGATCCGTATATTCCGTTTCCAAAAAAGAACCGCTAAGGTAGGGCTCATCTTCCGGCTGCGCAATAAAACCCGGCAGCATCCGGCCTGACAATTCGCATCCGATACCCTGCTCTGAAAACGAACTGCCAAAATTCAGAAAAGATGCCCAGGTTAGACATTCTCCAAAGATTTGCTCTATTTCACCAAAATAAAAAGACTGGGCTCTACCGGAATTGATAAAAAATGGCGCTGTAAATATAAAGGCTAAAAATATTCTGACAGATGCTGTTCGGTTAAAAATGATTCTCCCCTTTTTAAAAAACCGCTGTTAACGGCTGTTTTGCCTGTACCTATGAAAACATCTTAATGCTATCGAGAGGTTTCCTCAGTCCAGCGGCTTACTGTATCGCCCTGAAAATAGACCAAGACTACTCTGCCGTCGAAATCATATCTCTTGCGTATATACTCGCTGTCCACTTTTCTGCTTTCAATCGGGTTGCCCAGCACTGCAACAACTTCGCGCTCTCTTTTGCCTTGTAAGTTTTCGATAAAGTATTCTATGTAGCTGTCTAAATCTTCTTCTAAACTGAGAGCGTCCTGATAGCCGGGCTTTAGCCTTAATACTTCTTTTAGCGTATTCTTAGCGGCTAAAAAATTCCTGTTATTGTACAAAGCTTGAGCTTTTTTAAATAATTCCATAGCCCTTAAACCGCTTTTATCTAAAAGGCCCTGCCTGGAAAGGTCCTGCACCTGATAAAGCGCTTTTAAAATATTTACAACCGAACTGTCGTATCTGCCTAAATCTTCTATCGATTTTTCTCCGTGCATATAATCCGACATTTTAACATACATATCTGCCCGGCTCATGCTGTCGGGATGGGTCCTGAACCATCCGATATTGCTTAAGGCGAAATTAAGGTAGGCCGCTTTGGCATTCTCAAGCTGATAGCTGTAATAATCAAGCTGGTTCTTGGCATTCAAAAGCCCGTTGTAATTATTCTGGTTCGGAGTGAGGTTATACTGATTTGCCCAGGCATTATAATGGCTAAGCGCGGCGTTATAATTAGAAGTTGCCGCGTTCAATGCAGGCAGCAGCTTTGAGCTGACCTCCATATTGTAGGCACGCTCCTTCTCAGCCAGCATCTTGAAAAAATATTCGGCTTTGGATGCGTCATATCCGGCCTCATGGGCAAATACCGCGGCCAAGACGTCGGCTTCTTTCTCATCCTCGCGGGAGAATGTAGCCGGCAGAGCCTGGGCCGCCAAAGCAACGACATTCTGGGCAGTCTCCTGATTCTGCATCGCCATAGAAGCCGCTATGCCGCCTAATGCTGTTAAAATGC
>JAQUNS010000131.1 GCA_028717465.1 Candidatus Omnitrophota bacterium | reverse complement strand
GTATGGAGGCGTAAGGTGAAGTTTTTTCTGGATACGGCCAATATTGCAGAGATAAAAGAAGCTAAAAGCTTGGGTGTTTTGGACGGCGTTACGACCAATCCGACTTTAGTCTCTAAAGAGGGCGGTTCTTTTGACAGCATAGCCAGGCAGATTCTGGGCATCGTAGACGGCCCTGTCAGCTTGGAAGTAATAGCTGAGGATTTAGTCGGCATGATAGCCGAAGCAAAAGAATTAAGCAGTTTGGGCAGCAATGTTGTTGTTAAAGTGCCTTTTACAAAAGCAGGCTTAAAGGCGGTAAAAGAGCTCAGCTGTTTAAGGATTAAAACAAATGTTACTCTCTGTTTCTCGCCGACTCAGGCTCTGTTGGCTGCAAAGGCCGGCGCCAGCTATATAAGCCCGTTTATCGGCAGGCTGGATGACATCAGCGCCTATGGCATGCAGCTGGTTGAGGCTATAAAAAAGATTTATGACAATTACAATTTTGACACCGAGATAATAGTTGCCAGCATAAGGCATCCCTTACATGTTCTGGATGCTGCCTTAATAGGTGCCGATATAGCTACTGTTCCTTTCTCTGTCTTAGATAAACTTTTCAATCATCCCCTGACAGATATAGGCATAGAAAAATTTCTTAAAGACTGGGGAAAAATAAAACAATTTAAATCCTGATCATGGCTGATTTTAAAAACAAAGCATTATTTTTTCTGTCTTTGGCTGTCATTTTTACCTCGCTATGTTTCGCCGATATTTTAGAGGAACCGGTCAGCGTTAAACAGCCGATAACGGTTAATGGCGACAAGGTAGAATATGACCCCGAAAGGCAGATTGTAGTCGGAGAGGGCAATGTAGAGGTTATCTATGAAAACATGAAGCTTTACGCGGACAAGATGACTGTCTGGCTTGATGAAGAGATTGCTTTAGCCCAAAACAATGTCAAACTCATGAAAGACGGCGCAACTTTTTATGCCCAGGAGCTAAACTATAACTTCAAAAATAACAGCGGCAGGATTATAGAGCCCTCTTTTGAAGGTTACGGCCCCTGGTACGGCAAAGGATCAGAAGCAGAAGAGAGCAAGGACTCCGATTACCATGTTAAAGATGCTTATATCACCACCTGCGATTTAGACGAGCCCCATTACAGGCTGCAAGCCAAATCTATTACGGTTTTTCCGGATGATAAAGTCGTGGCAAAAAACGTATTCTTCTATGTTAAGAGCGTGCCGATTCTTTACCTGCCTTACTACAAACAGTCATTGAAGGACAGAGCGATGCCCTTTTTGATAATCCCGGGCAAAAGCGATAAATGGGGCTGGTATCTGCTTAGTTCTTACAAGTATCTGTTAAATGAAAAAAACAGCGGCCGTATTTTTTTAGACTACAGAGAGAAAAAAGGCTGGGCCCACGGTGTTCAGCATAACTATAAGTCCGGCCTTGGCGAAGGCACTGCCAGATATTATTATATGAACGAAAAAGATTCATTATACCAGGATAATGATCGTTACCGGGCTAGCTTGAGGCATAGCTGGCAGATGGATGATCTGACTTCTCTATATCTGGAATACAACAAGATGAGTGATATCGGGTTTTTGAAGGACTATTTTGAAAAAGAGTATGAAAAAAATCCCGAGCCCGAAACATACCTCTATATGCTGAGGCGGCTTCCTCATGCAACCTTGAATTTAAATGTTAAAAAAAGAACCAACCGTTTTTTTGAGACAGTCGAAAGGCTCTCGGAATTAGGGCTGGATCTGAATAATTACAGGCTTAGCGATACAAATTTTTATTACAGTTCCAAATACTATTTCTCCAATCTGACCAGAAAATATGCCGATTCGGATTTAGATCATGACGTCTGGAGATTCGATACTTACAATGAGATTAGCCATGCCAGAAAATATTTTGATTTTCTTAATTTTAGCCCCTATTTCGGGCTAAGAAGGACTTTTTATTCTAAGGATATTGATGGCCGGGAACACAAGTTTAGGGGCAATCTCTATACCGGTTTTGACAGTTCGGTAAGGATGTACAAGATTTTTAATCCTTCATCCGGCAGTTTTTTATTTTCAAAGGCCGACTCTGTAAAACATGCGCTGACTCCGATTATAAATTACGAATATATTTCCGAGCCTACAATATCTCAAGAATACCTGATGCATTTTGACGAGATAGACGAGATAAAAAGAACAAGCAGGATTACTTTGTCTTTAGAGAATATCTGGCAGACTAAATACAGGGAGAATGAAAACAGCGAAAAAAAGCGGGATCTCCTGCAGGTAGATTTATCCAGCTATTATGATTTTTGCATAGAGGGCGGCAGCAGGTGGCAGGAGCTCAAAGCCAAGGCTCAGTACAGGCCTTTGGACTGGTTTTATTTTGAAAACGAATATAGCTATGATATTAAACCGGGCAGGCTCAATACGGCTAGTTTCGGCGCGGTAATAGCTAAAGAGAGATGGCAGCTCTCTTTAGGAGAGAGATATGAAAGAGACGAGTCTGCTCAGTTGACGGCCGACTTTACTTACAGAATAAACGAAAAATGGAAAATAAATCTTTATCAAAGATATGAAATGCAGAATTCTGCTTTTGAACGGCAGGAGGTTACTATTTACAGGGATTTACACTGCTGGGATGCCAAGCTGACTTTTGTCAACAACAGATTAGGCAACGATAAAGCCATATATATAGTTTTTACTCTTAAAGCTTTTCCTGAATATCCGTTCAGATTCTCGCAATCCCATGGTTCGGCCAATTGATTAAACCGTGAAATCCAAACAGATAAAATCGGCATTAAAGCGGGGTTTCGCTGTTTCTAATGACTGCCGGCTTGACACTTTTTTTCATAAGGATTAAAATTTTCTAAATCGGTTGCCTATGGAATGTAGAAAAGAAAAGAATATGGATTTTTGCAACTGCAGCTATCCGTCTTGTAATAAGAAAGGTATCTGCTGCTTGTGTTTAAAATATCACAGGGAACGAGGCGAACTTCCGGCATGTTATTTTACGGCTAGTGCCGAAAAAAGTTATGACAGGTCGATAGCTAATTTTATCCGCAATCACAGGAATTCATAATGCCATGAAAGAGCTTATAGAAATGGATTTAGTAAGAATCAGAATAGATGAGCGCAGAGGCGAGCAGGTCATTGTTCTTAAAGAGAAAGGCGGAGGAAGGCTGCTGCCTATTGTTATAGGCATTATCGAAGCCAGCGCTATTAAAATGAAAGTCAGCGGTTTTAACCCTCCCAGGCCTTTAACGCATGATTTGATAAACAGCCTTTTAACAGGATTGGAAGCCCGGTTGGATAGAATAGTAGTGGAGAGGCTGGAAAATAATATTTTTTATGCTAAGGTTTTAGTAAAGCGCAAGGACGGTAAGGTTATAAGTATTGATGCCAGGCCCTCTGATTCTATAGCCATAGCTTTGCGGGCTCAGGCGCCTATTTTTGTCAGCACAGAAGTGCTGGAGCAGGCTAAGACCGCAGAGTGAACATTTTAACTTAAGCCGGACAGGGCTTTTGTAACCTCTATATTTTTTTAAACAATGAGCGTAGAGAGGATAAATCAAGGAGGATAATATGGCAAAAGCATTGGTTGTTTATTATTCCAAGACCGGTAATACCGAAAAAATGGCTAAAATAATCGCCCAGGAACTAAGC
>JAQUNS010000130.1 GCA_028717465.1 Candidatus Omnitrophota bacterium | reverse complement strand
CCCTGATTGTTCTGATAAACAAAGGCAGTGCCAGCGGATCAGAGATTTTAGCCGGAGCCATAAAAGACAATGCCAGAGGCCTTATATTAGGAGAGAGGTCTTTTGGAAAAGCATCGGTTCAAACAATCATTCCGCTTAAAGACGAATCCGCAGTCAGATTGACTACCGCCCATTATTATACGCCCAACGGCAGCCTGATTCACGAAAAAGGCATAGATCCTGACATCGACATAACTGAGGTTATCAAAAAAGCAAAACCGTCTGCCTCTGATCCTGACATTGACACCGAGATGCTTTTTAAGGATATCGATGAAGGCAAGGAAGGCCTTTCTTTAGAAACAAAAGAGCAAGAAGCACTAGAAGATTCCATTCTGGAGCAGGCCATAGACTTAATGAAGGGCCTGATTAAATTCAGGACGATGCTTTCTGGGTCTTGATGAAATTAACGTTTAAGCTGGCCATTGCCGCCGGGCTCATTCTGCCGCTGTTGATGTTGCTGCTAAAACCCAGGGATTATTCCGGACAGGCAGATATTGTAGACGTTGTAGTTAAAAATCATCTCTCTTGTTTCGGTATCCAGCAATATAATTTAAAAAATAGGCAAATATTTCCAGATTCAGGCCAAATTTCAGTTGAATATGAGATCCCACCGGAATTTCCTCTAAAACCTTTCTGTGACAGCCTAAGCGATTTACTGGATTTAGAGGGCTGTAAAATAACAGATATACCCGGTGAAAATAATCTGAAATATGAAATATCTCTGTCAAATAGGCTGCTTTACCTGTTAAAATTCACTATAAAAAATAAAGGCATCCTAGTGCTGGTTATTGATGACTGGGGATACAATGATCAGACCCTACGTTACCTTAAAGAGATTGGCTTTACTCTTAATATATCCATACTGCCTGATTTAAAGTATTCTAAAACAGTAAGCCGTACTGCTAAGGAAAACAACCACGAAGTTATTCTTCATATGCCGATGGAACCCCTGATGGGGGAAATTATAGAAGAGGATTTAGAGGATTATACCATTAGAGTTTCGACTCCGGATAATGAGATACGCAAAAAAATATCTGATTTTTTATCTTCAGTCGAATATGCAAAAGGGGCTAATAATCACATGGGATCTTTACTGTGCTCTGATTTAGGCAAAATGAAATTGATAATATCCGAACTGCATAAATACGGCCTCTATTTTTTAGACAGCAAAGTGACATCCAAATCTAGGGCCGCAGAAGCGGCAGAGGCCTTAGGCTTGCAATGTTTCCAAAGGGACATTTTTATAGACAACGTAAAAGATATCAACTATATAAAAACCAAGATAAGAGAATCTATTGCCATTGCCAAACAGAAAGGCTATGCTATAGCAATAGGGCACGACAGGAAGCTAACGCTTCAGGCAATAAAAGAAATGTCGGCAGAGATATTGGAAAACACATACCCTTTAAAGCTGTCGGAGTTGTTATGAAAATACTGGGCATAGAGACTTCCTGTGACGAAACTTCTACAGCCATAGTCGAAAACGGCACCACTGTTTTATCCAGCACAATATCCTCCAGCATAGACTGGCATAAGAAATACGGCGGAATTGTACCCGAAATAGCCACCAGGCACCATGTCGAAGTAATAGCGCCAATTTTAAAGGAGTCTCTGGCTCAATCAGGGCTATCTTTAGAAGAGATAGATGCTATAGCGGTAACTCAAGGCCCCGGCTTAATAGGATCTTTAATTATAGGCATAGCATTTGCAAAATCATTATCTCTGGCCCTTAAAAAACCTATAATTCCGGTGGACCATATACTGGCCCATATATACTCTGCCTGCATGGATAATGTCGGCATTAAATTTCCCTATCTGGGCCTGGCAGCATCCGGAGGGCACAGCAGTATCTTTATAATAAACGATTTTGACGACTTCAGGTTGATAGGAAAAACCAGGGACGATGCTTTAGGAGAATCTTTTGATAAAGTAGCGAAAATGCTAAATCTGGGTTTCCCGGGCGGGCCTGAAATAGAGAAGAGAGCTGCTAAAGCTTTGAATAAAAAAATGCTTTTTAATCCGCCAGAAATAAAAAACAGCTATGATTTAAGCTACAGCGGCCTGAAAACAGCGGTACTCTATTACATTAAAAAACAAAAACAAATCGAACAACAGGAAATAGACTCGATATGCTTCGGGTTTCAAGAAGCGGCTTTTCAATCTTTAATAAAAAAACTCGAATTAGCAGTCCTGAACTTTAACACGGATAGCCTGGCAGCCGGAGGCGGAGTTACGGCAAATTCCAGGCTCAGAGAGATGCTGAAAGGCCTGGGAATTAAGCTGTATTTACCTGCCTTAAAATACTGCTCTGACAATGCAGCAATGGTTGCAGGATTAGCTTTCCGGTTGTATAATAAAAC
Source organism: Candidatus Omnitrophota bacterium (assembly GCA_028717465.1). Taxonomy (GTDB): domain Bacteria; phylum Omnitrophota; class Gorgyraeia; order Kaelpiales; family Kaelpiaceae; genus Kaelpia. The sequence goes on along the minus strand of JAQUNS010000130.1, from coordinate 1,289 downwards.
AGGTAGCGGCAATATTGATTTCGGTCCTTATTCAGTATTTGAAGAAAAATGGAAACCTTAGACATATACAGGCTCTTGCTTGCCGTGTTATTTTCAGGCTTGATAGGCCTGGAAAGAGAGAAGCACGGCAGAGCAGCCGGATTTAGAACCCATATTCTGGTTGGAACGGCATCCTGCCTCCTGATGCTGACATCTCTCTATCTGCATAAAATATACGGAAGCTCAGCCGACCCGTCGCGCATAGCAGCCCAAGTAGTGAGCGGAATAGGCTTTTTAGGCGCCGGGACCATTATAAGATTCAGGGCATCGATAAAGGGCCTGACTACCGCGGCATCTCTATGGGCAGTTGCCGGCATAGGCCTGGCAACCGGAGCCGGCCTATATTGGCATTCTGCGGCAACAACCTTAATTATACTGGCCACTCTTTATCTTTTATCCAGCATAGAAAATAAAGTGCTTAAAAAATCCCTCCTAAAAACTCTCCAGATAGAGTTATCGGATAATATGGCCGCACTTGAACAGGCAAGAACACTGCTTAAAGAATACGGCGCCGAAATAAAAGAGTTCGAAATCAAATCTATAGACAAAGATAAGCGCAGTTATATAATAGAATGGAGCCTTAAATCTTTAGATAAACACGCCCTGGAGCTGACAGACGATTTAAATAGGATATCCGGCGTAAATCGTGTACGCTGGTTATAAACAAGGAGGTAGGGTATGGCCATAAAGAAAAAAAGCGAGGAGAAAGTGCTGGAAGTAAATGCCGCCATGCAGGGAGAGCTGACATTTAAAGATCCTGTAAGCCTGACCATAAACGGTACTTTTCAGGGAAAATTAAACACCAAAGGCACGCTTTTAATAGGAAGCAACGCATTTGTGGTTGCAGAGATAATCGGAGATGACATAACTATTGCCGGAAAAGTAGAAGGCAACGTCTGCGCAGAAAACAGCTTAAAGATTGTGCCTCCGGCCAATGTAAGAGGCGAGATTAGAACGCCTGTTTTAATAATCGAAGAAGGTGCGGTTTTAAACGGCAGCTGCAGCATGAAGAGCGAAAACTCGAAATATCTCACTTTGGATGAAATGGCAAGATACCTTAAGATAGACAACGAAACACTGCTTAACTGGGCAGAAGAGAGCAAAGTCCCTGTAATTAAAGAGGGGGCTAGTTTTTTCTTTGACCGCAGAGAGGTGGAAAACTGGTTATCCAAAGAAAAAGTCTCCTGATCTAATTTAAATAATGGATAAACTGCTCACGTTAAGCGAAGCAGCCGGATTTTTAGCAATAA
>JAQUNS010000129.1 GCA_028717465.1 Candidatus Omnitrophota bacterium | reverse complement strand
ACAGATATATTGTATCTATGATTATTGCTTGCTGTATCCTGACAAATATCTTTACCATCTGTGCTAATTAAAGTTTTTTATCTGCGTTGATCTGTGATTTAATGCTTCAGCACATACTCAGCCACCATATCGCCTACTTCAGTAGTGGTGTATCCCATCTTACCGGCCGCAAGGCTCTTGAGCTTATTAGAAGTTATATTTATAACCGCCTGCTCAATTTTTAAGGCGGCTTCTTTCTCTCCAAGCCAGTCCAGCATCATTGCCCCGGCAGATATGGCAGCCAGGGGATTAATCATATTTTTCCCGGAATATTTAGGGGCAGATCCTCCGATAGGCTCGAACATTGAAGTGCCTTGCGGATTAATATTGCCGCCGGCTGCAATGCCCATACCGCCCTGAATCATGGCTCCCAGATCGGTTATGATATCGCCGAACATATTATCCGTTACTATAACATCGAACCACTCCGGGTTCTTAACCATCCACATACATATTGCATCAACATGGGCATAATCTGTTTTAATACCGCTGTAATCCTTAGCTATTTCGTTAAATGCTCTTTGCCATAAATCAAAAGCATAGGTTAAAACATTGGTCTTGCCGCAAAGCGTAACCTGGTTATTCTTGTTTCTTTTTTTAGCGTATTCAAACGCAAATCTTAGGCATCTTTCAACGCCCTTTCTTGTATTGACAGACTCTTGAACAGCAACTTCATCCGGCGTGCCTTTTTTATGAAAACCTCCTGCGCCGCAATACAATCCTTCGGTGTTTTCTCTAACTACCACAAAGTCTATATCCTCAGGCCCCTTATCTTTAATCGGGGTCCAAACACCGGGATACAATTTAACCGGCCTTAAGTTTATATATTGATCGAGCGCAAATCTTATTTTCAAAAGTATACCTTTTTCCAGTATGCCAGGCTTAACATCCGGATGCCCGATAGCACCTAAAAAAATAGCCTCAAAGTTTTTAAACTCCTCGACAGCAGAGTCAGGCAATATTTCTCCTGTCTTTAAATACCTATTCCCGCCAAAGTCATAATCGGAAATATTAAGTTTGAAATTATAGCGGGAACTTGCCGCAGCAAGTGCCTTAAGCCCTTCTGCTATAACTTCAGGCCCGGTACCATCGCCGCCTATAACTGCAATATCATAAGACTTTACCGCCTTACTGCCCATTGCATCAAACCTCCTGCTTTTATTATACCTTGTAGAAAGTACGGGTATTTTTTAAAATTAATGACCTCACCGCTATCCAACTTTGTAATTCTGCCGTTGGAAAAATCTATTTCAATCAAATCTTTGTCTTTAAAACCAGCCACTGATTCTAACTCCACGATAGGCAGGCCTATATTGATAGAGTTTCTGTAGAATATCCTGGCAAAAGAGAAAGCAATAACGGCGGCTATTCCTGCGCCTTTAATTGACAGAGGCGCATGTTCCCGCGAAGAACCGGAGCCAAAGTTTTTACCGGCTACTATAATGTCTCCTTTTTTGACCTGGCCGGGAAAACCGTCTTTTATGCCTTCAAGGCAGTGTGAGCCGAGCTCTCTGGCCTCTGTAGTTACAAGATATCTGGCAGGGATTATTAAATCCGTATCGATGTCATCGCCAAATTTCCATACTCTTCCTTCTATCTTCATGATTTGCATATTTTAAAGGAAAAATTTTCTATTTTCAACAGATAAAAGAACGGCTACAATTTATTTATGGATAATACTAGATTTCTGCTTAACAAGATAGAAAAGATACTTAAAAATCAGGCAATTAGCATATCAACCGCAGAATCCTGCACCGGAGGCATCTTGGCAAATATGCTGACTTCTAAATCCGGAAGCTCCGGTTATTTTAACTGCGGCTTGATAACCTATCAAAGATCCAGTAAGGAAAAGATGTTAAAGATAAGCAAAGCTCTGCTGGACAGATACGGAACAATCAGCAGGGAATGCGCAAGAATCATGGCTAAAAATCTGAAATCAATAACAAAGTCTGACATCACTATAAGCACAACAGGAGTAGCCGGGCCTTCTGAGGCCGAAAATAAGCCGGCAGGAGTAGCGTTTGTAGGAATTGCATTTTTAAATAAAACCAGAGTCAAAGAATTTAGGCTGCAGGGAACAAGGCTGGAAATAAGAAAAAAACTCTCTTTGGAAGCTCTGAAAATGCTCTATGAAGAACTATGCAAGTTATAAGAACATTTATCGCGGTTGAGATAATTAAAAATACCAGGGATTTAATAGCAAGAATACAAAACGACTTAGCCAAATCTAATTCCGATATAAAATTTGTAGAACCGGACAATATTCATATAACAATAGCATTTTTAGGCAATTTAGAAATAAAACGGGTGCCATTTGTTAAAAATACGCTCCAGGATTTATTAAAAGACAGAGCCGGGTTTTGCCTGCAACCGCACGGATTAGGATGCTTTCCGAACATTAAAAATCCAAGAATAATCTGGGTAGGCATAGAAAAAGGCGGGGAGAATCTTGCTAATATCCACGAAGATATTGTATCTATTTTAGCAAAAGACGGCATCGAAATAGATGCCAAAACATACCATCCCCATATAACTATTGCCCGGATAAAATCCTTAGAGAATCAATATATACTAAAATCTTTGATTGCCAAATCTCCGGAATTTCAATTTGAACAAATACCTGTAAACAGAATACAACTTTTAGAGAGCCGGATGACGGACCAGGGGCCAATCTATAAAAGCTTAGCCAGCTGGGAGCTTAAGATAATCTAACCAAGGCATTCTAAAAGCTTGGTTAAATTAGTCTTTAATTCTTTTCTGTGCACAATTAAATCTATCAAGCCATGCTCGAGCAGGAATTCAGATGTCTGAAATCCCGCAGGAAGTTTCTGCCTGATTGTCTGCTCTATAACCCTGGGGCCGGTAAACCCTATCAACGCTCTCGGCTCAGCGATAATAATGTCACCTAAAGAAGCGAAACTTGCCAGCACTCCGGCCATAGTCGGATTGGTTAGAATTGAAATATAGGGAATTTTAGCCTCTTTTGCTTTAGATAGAGCGGCTGAGGTTTTGGCCATCTGCATCAGCGAAAACATGCCTTCTTGCATCCTGGCCCCTCCGCCGGAACCTGACACTATAATAACAGGCAAACGCTCCTGAATAGACCGCTCAACCAAACGGCTGATCTTTTCACCCAGCACGCTTCCCATAGACCCCATCATAAAATTGGAATCCGTAACCCCCAGCATAACATCTATACTGTTTATTTGAGCTTTTCCTGTAATAACAGCGTCGGGCATCCCGGTTTTTTCCTGCTCGGACTTTATCTTCTCTTTATAGTCCTTGGAGCCCTGGAAATTTAAAGGATCTGCTGAGCTAAGTCCGCTGTCGGTCTCCTGAAAACTACCTTTATCTGCCAAGAGATCTATCCTCTCTGCTGATGTTAAGGTAAAATGATAATCACACTTGGTGCAGGTCTTGAGGTTCTCTTCAATCTTTTTTTTGAACAAAATATCGCCGCAGGAAGGGCATTTGCTCCAAAGCCCTGCCGGAATATCCTTCTTTCTGGATATTCTAACTAAAGTATATTTAGGCTTGCCCCAAAATGACATATCTGTTCCTTAAATTTTTATACTATAACCAGTTGTAATTTATAGAATTATAGAATACTAAATTCAATTATTCAATTTAAAATTTATAGAAAACAAGTCCGGTTGGT
>JAQUNS010000128.1 GCA_028717465.1 Candidatus Omnitrophota bacterium | reverse complement strand
AGAACCGCTGCCCGGACAAGCAACTCTACGCCATGCTGGCGGTCTATGGCACCAAGATGGATTATGCTTATTTCTGAACCGGGATTTTTACGGGCCTGAAAATATCTGTTGTTTACGCCGTCGTAAACGACTTTTATTTTATCCCTGTTGATGCCTTTCTTTATTAGAAGATTTTTCATAGCTTCGCTAGCAGCGATAACTGAATCGGCGGATTTTATTATCCAATATTCATAAGCGATAAGATAGGGCGTTAAGGCTCTTTCAAATATGTCTCTTTTTCCTATCGGAAGATACTCGGCATGAATATCGGTAATGTCCAAAACAAATTTAAATTTAAAAAACTTCTTCAAGAAAGGCATCGTTGCTGCCGATATTGTATTATGAACAAAGAATATATCTGCCTCTTTTACAAAGCATAAGAATTTTCTTAACAGCCTGACGTTAAACTTAAAACTGCTTAAAATTTGGGAGCGCTGTTTTCTGGGCGGGTGCAGCCAATGAATCTTAATACCGTCTATTTCGCTTTTGTTATCAGCCGGAGCGATAATAATGACATTGTGGCCTTTGTTTTTAAAGTCTCTGGCTGCTGTTAATGTCCTTAAGGCACCTCCACCCTGCAAAGGATAGAGAGAGTCATGAGTAGATACAATTATATTCATATTATCTGTTCTTTGCCTCGTCTATGTACAGGCCGTAAATCTTGGCAAAAAATACTCTAACCCCTATGCCTTTAACAGACCTTGATAACAGAGCTGCGGATTTAAACATCTTAAGCGGATTGAGCCATCTACGGATGAGCCAGGCCGATAAAATTTTACGCCTGATTTTAAGCAAGGCCCGGCGTTTTGGGTTTTTATTATTGTAGATATCGCTTATCGGGCCGGCAGAGTCGGCATCCGGCTGCAAAGCCTGATAGAACGCAGTGCCGGGATAAGGCATTGCTATGCTGACCTGTACAGAATCTACATCCAGATTTTTTATAAAATCTCCTGTCAGCCTTATGTCTTTTGGCTCCTCCTCTAAGAGCCCGAGCGTAAATGCGGCATGGGTCTTTATGCCGTACTTAGAACACAGGCTGGTTAGTTTTTTAACTCTCTCTAAGCTTACGGGTTTGCCTATATTTTTTAAAATTTTAGCGCTTGCGCTCTCTACCCCAAACTTTATTCCGATACAGCCGCTTTTAGCCATTGTTTTAATTAAATCTTCGTCTGTATTAATGCTGTCGGCCATACAACTCCATTTGATATCGAGCCCGTTTTTAGTTATCTCAGAACATATCGAATAGACATAATCTTTATCTACAGTAAAATCATCGTCATCGAAATATATCTCTTTTGAGCCGTACCGGTTTTGAATCATCTCTATCTCTTCTAAGACTCTGGAGGCAGAGTGCTTACGGTAATTTCCGTTATTATAGATAACCTGATTCCACAAGCAAAAGTAGCACCTATAAAGGCAGCCCCTGGAAGCTTGGACTTGATGAGCCGGATAGTTCTGGCAGAAGCCGTCCCAGTATATTGACAGATCAGTATTTTCATTGGACGGAAAAAGCTCTCTGGCCGGATAAGGCAAATCGTCAAGATTTTTTATTAAGCAGGGGCTTCCGGAATCAATTATGCTGCCTGAACTCTTATAAATTACGCCCGGAGCAAGTTCTTTATTGCCCAAGAGATAATCAACTATGCTAAGTAATGGAAATTCGTACTCTCCCTTTATGGCGAAATCAAAACAGCTTCTTTCCTTAATCATCTGATAGCCGTAAACAGTTGCATAGGGCCCTCCCAATGCTATTTTAAGGCCTGGTATAATATTTTTTAACCTATAAGCTAAGCTAAAGTCATACTCAGCAGTCAAAGCGCTTATCTCATAAAATACCAGATCCGGATTTATGGCCTGGACTTTTTCTAAAAAATTAGTCTCATCTAAATCCTCTGCCACAGAGTCTAAAACATAGGTCTCATAATTTTTGCTCTTTAAAAGCGCCGCCGCATAACCGAGAAAAAAAGGAAACGGCAGGTAATGCGGCAATTGGCCTTTTATCTTGACTCCGGAATGCGGCCAGCGGGAGCCAGACCTTATATAATACCGCTCATATTTAGAGCCTATATTCTGTTTAACCGAAGGGTTGGCAAGCAAAACTCTCACTCTTTAAGCTCCCCGACAGGCTGCCTGTTTAGATTTTCTAAAGAGTCCAGGATATCCATGTTAGAATAAGCTGCATCGTTAGCCTTTCCTGATTTAACCAGTATATCCAGCCATTTTCTTGCCTCCTGAGCCTGGTTCAGCCTTAAAAATAATACGCCCAGGTTGTTGTAAGACTCAGCCGGGGAAGAAAAAGTATAGTAATTATCGTGGCTTTGAGTTGACAGGTGATAATAATAAATTGAGAACGGATAATTTCCGCTTAACAGATAGGAATAGCCAAGCATGGTATAGGCTTCCTGGCTAAAATCAGATACTGTCAGCGCTCTTTTGAACAGAACCTCATTACTTTTAAAATAGCCTTGGTAATTCATGTTTACTACAACATAAAAAGCAGTAAAAACAGGCATTATCAAATTTAAGATATTACGCCGCATAGTAAAATATCCGATTAAAACTACTAAGCCAAAGCCGGGCAGGTAAAAAAACCTCTCGGCCCAGAAATGGAGAGCAGGAATTATATTAGAAATGGGAAGGTAGAATAAAATTAGCCAGCTTAAAGCAAAAGTTAAAACAGTATTCTTGTTTTTAAAACAAAACGCTAAATAACAGCAAAACCCCAAGAGTAAAACCGCTCCCAATATAACCTCAAAATTCAAAAAAGTTCTGTATTTTAAAAAAGCGTCGCTTAAAGACAAGTTTATCGGTATAAAAAATTTTGATATATACTTAAAAAAAGCCGCTAAAGACGATAATGCAGCAACACAACCATCTCCCCGCAGAAAAGGCACTTCTGTTCCAAACCGGCCCAGAATACCAACTCTTAAGAATAGATAGGCCAAAGGCACTGTTGTATAATACAAAACCTGATTTTTGAAATTACCGGATGCAATTGAATAGATGATGACTAACAGAAAAAATGGCAGTGCTGATTCTTTGGACAATATTGCAAATATATAAAATAATACCGATGTCAGCAGATAAAACCTTTTATCGGACTTGAAAAATTTTAAACAGTTTAAAAAAGAAAACAGTACAAAAAAAGCAGCCAATATATCGGCCCGGGCGCTGATTAGAACAACCGCTGATACATTTATAGGCAAAACTCCGTAAAAAATAGCACAGATCAAAGCCCGGTATTTGATAAAATTGAGCTTTAAAAGAATAAGATAGAATATAAAAATGTTTAAGATATGTATTAAAATAGATAGCAGGCGAAAACCAAAAGCGCTCTCTCCGGAAAAAATATAATTTAAGGTATGGACTATTTTAAACAGCGGCCGATAGTAGTTGCCCTCAATTTGGCCTTTTAACTCTGAATAGGAGACAAAATTAGCTTTGAATTCCCGGTTATTTTCCAGAATGGCATTTTTGTTTATTATCTGCAGATGATCCAGCCAGAGAAACCCGTAGTTTAAAGATTTAGAGAAAACCGTAAATACAACTATTGCTATTAAAAAACCCGGCAGGATTATACTGTTTTTGCCTGGATATCTGTCTAACACCAGAGTATTTTACATCAGTTTGACTCAATATAAAAGAAGGTTAAAATTAGTG
>JAQUNS010000127.1 GCA_028717465.1 Candidatus Omnitrophota bacterium | reverse complement strand
GCCTGGCTTGTGCCAGGCGTGCTGCTATGGGGCCGCCTGCCATTTACAGCCGGGAGTGGCAAGAAAAAGATATTGTAATATTAAAAAGCGAGATGTCTGATTTTAAATCTGAGAGTTATATCTATAAAGTCCGCTGGCTTGGCCTGACTGTTGCCGAAGCCGAATTTAAAAACCTCGGCTTAGAAGAATATAAGGGAACCGAGTGTTATCATATAGTTATACGAGCACGCACCAACAAGGTTCTGAATTTAATGTTTAAAGTCAATGACGAATTCCATTCTTATATAGATAGCCAAAACTTAAGGCCCCTGGCCTACATAGCAAAAAGAAGAGAGGGCAGCCATTTTTCTGAGTCAGAGACAATTTTTGATTACGCTAATAAAAAAATAATATACCGCTCACTTCTGGATAACTCTCAAAGAGAGCTGGAACTTTATCCCGATTATCATGATTTTATAAGCTGTTTTTATAGTTTCAGGGCCTCAGATCTTAAAAAAGACCGCTATAATTTTAAGGCTGTTCAAAAGACAAAAGTATGGGATATAGATATCGGTATTATAAAAAAGGGCATGCTTGAGATGCGCGGCCACGGCACTTTAGAAGCAATTTTGGTCAATATCAAAGCTGTTAGCGGCGAAGAAAAAGCCAGAGGCCAGGCCTGGGTATGGTTTTCTGCAGACAGCAAGAAAACTCCTTTACTTGGCCAGTTTGATATAGATATTCCCGTTGTAGGGACTGTTACTGCAGCACTTCATAGATAACCGTTGTAATTATTCCAAAATTCAGCTGCCTCAACGGAATCCAACCGGTAAATGTGTAATTCAGGAAACCTCGTTCTTGAATAATGGCTGCTGTAGTGCTATTATCTTAGGCATGACAGACAGAATTATCCCGGACTGGATATTAAAAGATAAGTCCGCCATAAGAGATGTTATCGGAAAATTCCGCAATAAAAGGATATTGGTTGTCGGAGATTTGATTCTGGATCAATTTATCTGGGGGGATGTATCCAGGATATCTCCAGAGGCTCCTGTCCCTGTGGTCTGGGTAAAGAGAGAGTCTTATATGCCCGGCGGGGCTTGTAATGTAGCTCATAATCTTTCTGATCTGGGCGCTGAGGCGACTGTTTTGGGGATTATAGGGGACGATGCCAACGGAAAGATGCTTTTATCGGAACTGTCCAATATGGGTGTTGATATATCCAAGGTTGTTTTTGATAATAGCCGTCCTACAACTCATAAAGTAAGGGTCATTGCCCATTCTCAGCAGGTTGTCCGGATAGACAGGGAAGAACTGGGCGCTTTTCCTGCCAGGTTGATGAAGGCTATGGTTGAAACGATCGAGAAAGAGATAAAAATTGTAGACGCTATTATCATAGAGGATTACGGCAAAGGCTTGATTACCCCGGTTTTGGTAAAAAAGATTGTTGAATTGGGCAAAAAATACAAAAAAATAATAAACGTTGATCCTAAAAAAGAGCATTTTAAATATTACAAAGGCATTACTACAATTACTCCCAATAAATCTGAGACAGAAGAAGCTGTAGGCATAACAATAAAAGATGATTCCAGCCTCAAAAAAGCAGCTCAGAGGCTGCTTAAGCAACTTAATGCCCGCTCTGTTCTTATTACTTTAGGCGAGAGAGGCATGTGCTTGATGGAGCGCGGCAGGCCTGCGATGCATATTCCGACAATGGCCCGCCAGGTTTACGATGTGTCCGGAGCCGGAGATACGGTTATTGCCAGCTATACTTTAGCTGTGGCTTCAGGGGCCAGCCAGCCCCAGGCTGCCTATATAGCCAATCAAGCGGCCGGAGTCGTTGTCGGTAAAATAGGAACAGCTACTATTACAAAGGCCGATCTGTTACAGGAGATTAGCAAATGGAAATAGCGGCTGTTATACCTGCACGGCTGGCTTCAGAGCGCCTGCCCCGTAAGGTTCTCAGGCTGATTAAAGGAAAAACCCTGATCCGGCATGTATATGAAAGGGTAAAAGAGGCTAAAACCATATCAAATGTTTATGTTGCTACTTCGGATCAGGAGATAATAGATGAAGTTGAGTCTTTCGGCGGTAATTTTATAAAGACGGTTCAAAAACATGACTGTGGAACTTCCAGAGTATCTGAAGCCATAACAGAGATAGAAGCTCAGATAGTAATTAATGTGCAGGCCGATGAGCCGCTGATTTCACCCCAGATGCTGGATAGCCTAAGCAATCATATGATCAACAATGAAAATATAGAGATTTTAACTCCGGTTAAAAAAATAGAACAGAAAACAGATATTTTAGACGTAAACGTGGTAAAGGTGGTTTTTGACAAAGATAATCATGCTGTCTACTTTTCACGTTTGCCGATTCCTTATGGAGGAGATGTTTTTTATAAACATATCGGAGTTTACTGTTTCAGGCGCAGTTTTCTAATGAAATATGCCCGGCTTGCAGAGTCTCCCCTTGAAGAGTATGAGAGATTAGAACAATTGAGATTCTTATGGAACGGCTATAAAATAGCGGTATTTGTTACGGATTACCAGGCTATAGGCATCGATACCGAAGAGGACCTAAAGAGAGTAGAGGAGATAATTAGTTGAAAAAGACAGGCTTTGACAACGAAAAGTATCTGGAACAACGGAGCGCTGCGATATTGAATAGAATAAAAAATTCCGGCGGCAGGCTATATCTGGAATTTGGCGGCAAGCTTCTCTATGATTATCACGCTGCCAGAGTCCTGCCGGGCTATGACCCGAATGTCAAGATAAGGCTGCTGCAGCGCCTTAAAGATAAAGCCCAGATAATTTTATGTATATATGCAGGCCATATCGAAAGAAAGAAAATACGGGCTGATTTTGGTTTTACCTATGATGTAGATGTCTTGAAGATGATAGATGACTTAGAAGACTGGGGCCTAAGCGTTTCGGCTATTGTTATCACTAGGTTTGAGGGCCAGGCTGCAGCCAGGATATTTAAAAATAAATTACAGCGCCGAAACTTGCCTGTCTATACTCATAGTTATACCGAAGGGTATCCCGGAAACGTCGAAACCGTTGTCAGCGACAGAGGTTACGGCGCAAATGAATATATAGAAGTCCAAAAGCCTCTGGTAATAGTGGCCGCTCCCGGTCCGGGCAGCGGGAAATTGGCAACATGCCTTAGCCAGCTATATCATGAATATAAAAGAGGCGCTAAAGCCGGTTATGCCAAATTTGAAACTTTTCCTATCTGGAATATTCCCCTGGATCATCCGGTGAATATTGCTTATGAGGCTGCAACCGCTGATATAGGAGATTACAATCTGCTGGACCCGTTTCATTTAAAAGCATACAGAGAAGAGTCTGTTAATTATAACAGGGATATAGAGACTTTTCCTATTTTAGAGAGAATTTTAGAGAAGATCACGGGCTGTGATGCCGGTTACAAATCGCCCACAGATATGGGGGTCAATAGATGCGGATTTGGAATTATAGATGATAAAGCTGTACGGGAGGCCGCAAAGCAGGAGATAATAAGAAGGTATTTTAGGTATAAATGCGAATATATGCTTGGGCTGGTAGAGGAGGATGCTGTGAGAAGAGTGCGGCAGCTTATGGATAAAGTCGGAGTAAAAGAAGAAGACAGAAAAGTTGTTCAGGCTGCCAGGGCCGCTGCCGAAGAGGCCAAGATTTCCGGCAAGGGCCACAAAGATGTATTCTGCGGGGCTGCCATAGA
>JAQUNS010000126.1 GCA_028717465.1 Candidatus Omnitrophota bacterium | reverse complement strand
GAGCTGATAGCCTCAAACAAGACAATAAAAGATATAAAAGAATATATCGGCTTGGACAGTTTGAAATATCTGAGCCTATCCGGCATGCTTAAATCTATGCCTTTGCCTGATTCAGATTTTTGCACGGCCTGTTTTACGGGAAAATATCCGACTGCTGTGCCTGAAGGTATATCCAAGGATATTTTGGAAAAAGGCAGTCCTAAAATAAAAGGGAGAGCGCGATGACCAAATATATATTCGTTACCGGCGGAGTCGTATCGAGCCTGGGCAAGGGCATAACCTCAGCTTCGATAGGAAAGCTTCTGGAATCCCGGGGGCTTAAAGTAACCATAATCAAATGCGACCCCTATATAAATGTAGACCCCGGCACTATGAACCCTTATCAGCACGGAGAGGTCTATGTTACCGATGACGGCGCCGAGACCGATCTGGACTTGGGCCATTATGAGCGTTTTACAAACGCTAAACTGACCAAAGACAATAATATCACAACCGGAAAAATATATTATTCGGTCATCTCTAAAGAGCGGGCCGGGGAATACCTGGGCAAGACTGTCCAGATTATTCCCCATATAACAGATGAGATAAAAAACAGCATAACCAAAGTTGCCGAAAGCCAAAGAGTGGATGTGGTAATAGTCGAGATAGGAGGAACTGTCGGGGATATCGAGGGCCTGCCGTTTTTAGAAGCCATAAGGCAGCTGCGCCTTGATTTAGGCAGGGACTATGCGCTGAATATCCATGTTACTTTAGTGCCCTATGTCAAGTCTGCCGCCGAGATAAAGACAAAACCAACTCAGCACAGCGTAGGCAGATTGCGCGAGATAGGCATTATGCCGGATATAATAATATGCAGGACAGAGAAGAAGCTCAGCAGAGAGGCAAAGGATAAGATTGCTCTTTTCTGTAATGTGAGCAAAGAGGCTGTAATTACGGCAATCGACGTAAAAAGCATCTATGAGATACCGGTTATCTTCAAGAAAGAGAATCTGGATAATTTGATAGTGCGTCTTCTCAACTTAAAATGCCAAGAGGCCGACATAGAGAGCTGGAGCCGGATGCTGGCAAAACTGAAGTCTCCGTCTAAGCAGGTTGAAATTGCCATTGTCGGAAAATACATCTCTCTGCAGGATGCTTACAAGTCTATCTATGAGGCGCTGATCCATGCTTCTATCGACAGGGGCGCCCGATTAATCATAAAAAAAGTCGATTCTGAAGATATTGAAAAAAAAGGAGCCTCAAAATACCTGAAAGATGCCAAAGGTATCCTGATACCGGGCGGTTTTGGTTATCGCGGTATCGAGGGCAAAATAGAGGCAGTCAGGTTCGCCAGAGAGAAGAAGATTCCGTTTCTGGGGCTGTGCTTGGGCATGCAGATAGCGGCAATTGAGTTTGCCCGTAACGTCTGCGGGCTCCAAAATGCCAGCTCTACAGAATTCGACAGAAAAACAAAATATCCCCTAGTCTCTCTGCTGGAAGAGCAGGAGAGAGTGCAGGATAAAGGCGCTACTATGCGTCTTGGAGCTTATCAGTGCAGGATAAAAAAGAACAGCTTAGCGCGCAGTACCTATAAGCAGGAGAAAATATCTGAGCGCCACCGCCACCGCTATGAATTTAATAATGGCTATAAAGAGTTAATGGAGAAGAAAGGCATGGTTTTCTCTGGTATCAATATTGAAAGGGATCTGGTCGAGATAATAGAAATTAAAAACCATCCCTGGTTTTTAGCCTGTCAGTTCCACCCCGAGTTTAAATCCAAGCCCGATAAGCCCCATCCTTTGTTCTGCGGTTTTATCGGAGCCGCTCTTAAGTGAGAACAAAGCGAAATAGCTTTATTCTGGCTGCCTTTTAAGGCAAATTCTATTGATAATAGTTAGGCTTTGGATATAATATGAATTGCTCACAGTAGAGTATTGAAAAGCGTTACGCAGCGGATTTATATTTGATTTTTTATATTCCCTTATCTTTCGGGATGATATTTAATTTGAATACAGTTTAGTTTATTAAAGTATGTTCGTCAGAGCTAATCTTAATCGCAGGTTTTCGTCAAATTAAGGCTATAGAGCGATAGAAGTAGATTTAATTTTTAATCTTTGATATTTTATATTTAATTTGAATACGGGGTATAACTCCCTAAAGTATAGGGCCCCAGAGTAGGATTTTGGTCGGCACCGTAGGATAGTAGAAGTGGATTTATCTTTTATTTTTGATATTCCCTCTGGAATTTTAAAAAATTCCGAGGATGCGGTCCCGTTAATACGTATATTTTTCGGGATTATATTTAATTTGAATACGGGGTGTAGCTCAGCTTGGCTAGAGCGTCTGGTTTGGGACCAGAAAGTCGGGAGTTCGAATCTCTCCACCCCGATTGTAAAATAAAAAATTAAAAATAAAATATCAAAAATATTTCAAAAAGAAGTAGATTTTATCTTTGCTTTTCGATATTTAATATTTTTTAAGCTCCGCACATTTAACTCCGGAAGTATAAATCTTAGCCTGTTTCCTTGAATTCTACGGTTTTAGGTATTTTGTATTTGATATTTAATCTTTAATATTTTATATTAATTCTAGTGTCCCTGTAGCTCAGTTGCCTGTCTACCGACAGGTAGAGATACCTGCCTGCCGGCAGGCAGGGAGCATCTAATGGTAGATAAATAAGTATATTATAATTAATTAGTAATGTACTGTGTTTATGCATTATTTTCTAAGAGGTTTAATAGAATATATGTGGGAATAACAAATAATTTGGAGCGCAGAATCAAAGAACATAATAAGGGCAAAACTCGGTCTACAAAATTTTATAAGCCGTGGATAGTTTTTTATAAAGAATATTGTCAAACTCGAAAGAAAGCAAGATTTAGAGAGCGTTTTTTAAAGTCAGGCGTAGGAAGAGAATTTTTAAAAGATAAGTTGCACTGTGTCCCTGTAGCTCAGTTGGATAGAGCATCTGCCTTCTAAGCAGAGGGCCGGGAGTTCGAATCTCTCCAGGGACGCGTAATAAAATTAAAATGCAAAAATCAAAATTCAAATATAGCATCCAGATTAATCAACCCTTGTTTTAGTGCAAAGTTATTTTTTGATATTTAATATTTCTATATGGTGGCTGTAGCTCAGTTGGCAGAGCGCTTGACTGTGGAATTAGCAATTGATTTGACGTAGTTATTGTTCTTTGATATGATATTTCTATGGTAGAAAAGAAATGTCTTGTTTGCGGCAAAACAATATGGATAAAGCCTTCTCATATTAAACGGGGATGGGGAAAGTACTGCTCTAAAAAATGCCAGGCCAAAACTCAGTTTAATGGCAAGTGGCTTCAGTGTGATTATTGCGGGAAGAAAATATACAGAACGCCTAAAGATTTCAAAAAATCAAAAAATAAAAAGTTCTTTTGTTCAGTCAGCTGCCATTGCTCCTGGGAGAATAAAAATAGGCGTTGCGGAGAAAATGCGCCTAACTGGGTAGCAGGCCAAACTGTTTACAGGCGTTTATTGAAAAGATACGGTAATCCGGAAAAATGCGTCAACTGCGGCAATAGCGACAAAAGAGTTCTAGTGGTTCATCACAAGGATTCAAACAGGAGAAATAACAAACCAGAAAATTTAGAATGGCTTTGTAGAAATTGCCATTATATAATTCATCTGAGTTAAATTTTTTATGGTGGCTATGGTGTAATGGCAGCACGAGAGACTGTGGCTCTCTTAGAGCGGGTTCAAATCCCGTTAGCCACCC
>JAQUNS010000125.1 GCA_028717465.1 Candidatus Omnitrophota bacterium | reverse complement strand
GTTATGCCTCTACCTCTAAGATTCCTGTGGTAGCTCAGTGCAAATCTGTGAGCCTCGTCTCTTATTTTCATTAACAGCATTTTCTCCGGAGAATCTGAAGCAAAACTTACAGCCCCGTTTCTATATTTAGAGTAGAGCACATCCTTGCCTTTGGCGTAAGCCGCCAGTGGTATTTGGGCTGGAAAAAAATCCTGCATGATTTTATATACCCTGTTTAAGTGGCCTTTGCCTCCGTCAATAATCATCAAATCCGGCAGTTCATATTTATTTTCAAGCAGAGACTTGAATCTTCTTTCAACAACTTCTGAAACCATCTTATAATCGTCTACAATATTCTGCTCTCTGATTTTGTATCGGCGGTACAGCTCTTTAACGGCTTCTGCGTCTTTAAACCTGACTACCGCGCCGGTGGCCGAGCTCCCCGATATATTAGATATATCGACTGCGTCTATAACTATCGGCAGCTTAGGAAGATTAAGTTTAAGTTTAATATTCTCCAAAATATTAATCTTGCTCTTTATTTCAAAAACAGCCGAAATACCGCTTAAGGCTTTTAGCTTGTCTCTAACGATAGCCGCATTTTCAAAATCCTGCTTCTTAACAAAGATATCCATATCAAGAATCAGCCTGGATATAATATCCTCTTCCCCTAAAAGGGCTTTTACTGCTGAAAAAATGTTGCCGCGGTATTCTTTTTTACTAATTTTACCCAGGCAAGGCGCAGGACATAAATTTATACCGGCATATAAACAGCCTTTGGGGTTGATTCTTTTGCAGCTTCTGAACGGAAACAGCTCTCTTAAAGTTCCGACAGCAGCCCTAAGCTCACCGGCATCAGGATACGGCCCTATATATAAAGAGCCGTCTCTTTCTATTTTGCGCGTTATCAATATGCGCGGAAAATCCTCCTTAAGCGTAACCTTTACAACCGGGTATGTTTTATCGTCTCTGAACACAATATTATAATAGGGCTTCTCTTTTTTAATAAGGTAGGATTCCAGCAGCAGAGATTCTGTTTCAGAAGAGGTAATTATAAAATCCACTCTCTCTGTTTTACAGATTAGATTATCCGGCCTTGCTTTAGATGAAAAATGGCTCTTGACGCGTTTCTTGATCGATTTAGCTTTTCCTATATAGATAATTTTTCTGTCTTTATCCCTGAAAATATAAACCCCGCTTAAATCAGGCAGGATTTTTAACCGGCTCTTTTCCATCTTAACAATACCTTGATATCTTTTTTGTTAAATAAAATGCTCAACACGCCGTAAGATACACTTGAGGCTAATATCAAAATAATCAGAAGTAAAATATCATGGGATATCCTGTTAGAGAGCATATATTTCATATAAACCAACACCAGGCCCATAGCAGCAGAAGAGAAAATTATTTTTGCGATAGATTTAAAAAAATCTTTATCGTATAGATACAATGTCTTATTTAATCTCACAAACAACAGCATAAAATTGCACCCTGCCGCAATCGATGTCGCAAGGCAAAGTCCCGATAGCCCTAAAGGAAACATCAGCGCCACGCTTAAAACCACATTTATAAAGAGTGCCAAGGCCGATATTTTTACAGGCGTCAAGGTATTCTGCAGAGAATAAAAAGTAGCCACCAGAAGCTTTATGCCGGCGTAAAAAACAAGCCCCAGAGAATAAAACCGCAAGGCAGAAGAAGTAATGCCGGCAGAATAAGCTGAGAAACTGCCGCGCTGGAAGACAACGGATATTATCTCTTTAGACAATAAAAAAAATCCGATTGTAGACGGTATCATTATAAAAGCTACTAATCTAAGTGACGACAGCAGGTTGTCCCTGATAGAAGAGTTGCCTTTCTGGGTTGCTTGGGCAGAAAAAAACGGCAGCACCGCCGTAGCTAAAGACGTTGCAAAAACAGCCAGAGGCAGCTGCACAAACCTCTGGGCATAATAAAGAGCGGCTATGGCGCCTGTGCCCACGATATTCTGCAAAGACCCTAATATCGTGTCTATAAATATATTAATATGGTAGATCCCCGCTCCGAAAAATCTGGGCACAAGAAGTTTCCAGATCTTTTTATACTCAGGATGAAACAGAGGCGCCCTTATTCTGTAAATCCCCCTGCCTTTTAAAGCAAAGACCTGCATGATAAGCTCGACAATACCTCCTGCTATAATACCTAAAGCCAAAGCATAAACACCGTACCTCTTCATAGCTAAAAGGAAAAAAATTATTGAGATATTAAGCGCAGCCGGAGCCCAAGAGTAACTCCAGAACACCTTCTGGGTAATCGCAATCCCTGCCAGCATCGCCGTTAAGCCTATGAACAATATATAAGGAAACATTATTCTGGTCAGTTTCACGGAGAGACTGTACTGCTGAAAATCTGAAATAAAACCGGGCGCTATTAACCTGACTAAAACAGGGGCAAATAACACGCCCAGCAGGGTAAGTACAGCCAATATTATAAACGAGGATTTGATAAGCGATTTCGACAGCGATTGAAAAGTAAGCAGATCATCCCGGCTTCTATGCTCAGATAATACCGGAACGACTGAGGCGTTAACGGCCTCCTCCCCTATAAAGCTGCGCCAGATATTTGGTAATCTAAAAGCCACCACAAAAGCCTGGGCAGCATATCCGGTCCCGAAAAAAAACGCTATCAGAATATCTCTTAAAAAACCCAATACTCTACTTACAAAAGTAGCCAGCCCTATCGTAAAAGATTTTTTTAATATCTGCTTAAACATGACGTTATAACGTGCCAACGTTCAAACGCGTTAACATCTAAACGTTTTCATTGACAAAACAGAATAATATATGCTATATTCTGTCCCAAAATCAGAAGTTTTACAACGCAAAACTAAGAGTTTTAAAGAGCAAAACGGAGGTTAAACAATGCCGAACTTAAAATCTTCCTGCAAAAGACTCAGGCAAAGCAGTAAAAAGCAGTCTGCAAATAAAGCCGTTAAGTCCGAACTGAAAACCAGGGTTAAAGAGTTTAAAAAACTCCTGGAAGACAACAAAATACCGGAAGCTGAAAACTGCCTTAAGAATCTCGAGAAAAAGCTTATGCAGTCTGCCAGCAAAAATATTCTTCACAAAAACAAGGCCAGCCGGCAGATATCCCGCCTGCAGCTCCTGCTAAACTCCAAGAAAAAAGCAGTTTAAAAACAGAATTTAGAATAAGCACTACAATTAAAATTCTAATTTTTAATATTCAATTTCAATAATAGCCATAAAGACTGTGCAAAGCAATATCCCGTCTTGTAGATAAAACCTGTCTGCCTTACTTTTTAGCTGAGTTGTGCCGCCGCTTTTGATAAAAATTATTCTAAAATTAGATTATATTTATACAGTAGAAAATATATATCATATTCTAATCAGGCATCGGGCCATCCTTTGGCCAGCAAGCACCGTAAACACAGTCTTCATTATAACCGCAGCTACCGCAGCTGCCGCCGCAACCATTAGGACCGCATTTTTTATTTGAACAATAATCTGGATCGCATTCATGCTCTTTTTTTACAGCAAACCGTGCTTGGCATTTTTCTTCTATGCAAAAGTAAGCCCAACAATCACGGATATTAGGAGGAAAACCGGGCCCACAGTTGCTTTCGCCTGGACCATCTATTTGTTCGCAGTACCCAAAACTACCATACCATTGACATTGATAATGGTATTTACTTACACATACTCCATTCTGACAGTTCTTATCGGACGGGCAAACTCCACAGCTTTCCCCACAGACAGGATCTGGACC
>JAQUNS010000124.1 GCA_028717465.1 Candidatus Omnitrophota bacterium | reverse complement strand
ATATCGGCGGCCCGGCTATGATACGGGCAGCTGCCAAAAACTATAAGCATGTTGTTACTCTCTCTGATCCTGCCCAGTACGCTGATTTTATCAGGGAGCTGGATGGTAAATCTCAAGTCTCTATTGGTACATCTTTTAAATTGGCAGAAATAGTATTCAGTAAAATGTCTGAATACGACTCTGCAGTAAGCAGGTATCTATCAGGCAGACTAAAAGATGAAAAAGATTTTGGCAAGAGCATCTCTATCAATTTAAGCAAGGTAGCGGATTTAAGGTATGGGGAGAATCCGCACCAGAGAGGGGCTTTATATAAAGATATATCTATCA
This sequence comes from Candidatus Omnitrophota bacterium, assembly GCA_028717465.1. GTDB lineage: Bacteria > Omnitrophota > Gorgyraeia > Kaelpiales > Kaelpiaceae > Kaelpia. The sequence goes on along the minus strand of JAQUNS010000124.1, from coordinate 3,415 downwards.
ATTCCGGAGTATTAGATGCAAAACAGTTATCCGGCAAAGAGCTCTCTTTCAATAACTGGATGGATTTAGGCTCCGCTTTAATGTCTATTGCTGAATTTAAAGAGCCTTCCGCGGTTATTATAAAGCATACCAATCCCTGCGGTTTGGCCTCTGCTTCTGGAATAAAAGAGGCTTTTTCTATGGCTCATGAATGCGACTCACTCTCTGCATTCGGTGGCATTATCGGTTTAAACAGAAAAGTTACGGCTGACGTTGCTAAAGTAGTATCTGAATCCGGATTTAAAGAATGCATCATAGCTCCTGATTATGATGAGGAAGCTTTAAGTATCCTTAAAAATAGCAAGAACTTGCGCATAATGAAACTCGCTGCTTTCAGCTCTAATAGAGAGGGCAGTCTGGATTTCAGAATACTGCAGGGCGGTTTTCTAGTTCAGGATATAGATAGTAAAGATATAGCAGAATCAGATTTAAAGGTTGTTACCAAAAATAAACCTGCACAATCCGAAATTAAAACGATGCTTTTCGCCTGGCGGGTAGTTAAAAACGTCAAGTCCAATGCCATAGTATTGGCTAAAAGTTTTGGCAGTAAATGTTATGCCACGGTAGGCATAGGTTCCGGCCAGGTCTCCAGGGTGGATTCGGTTATAACCGCTATACGTAAGGCAGCGGATAGAAGTAAAGGCGCAGTTTTAGCGAGCGATGCCTTTTTTCCCATGCCTGATTCTATCGAAGCTGCCCATTCAGCCGGCATAACTTCCATAATACAGCCCGGGGGTTCTATTAAGGATAATGAGGTCATAAAGAAGGCTGATCAGCTTGGTATTGCCATGGCTTTTACCGGCATCAGACACTTCCGCCACTAATAAATGTGATTACACCGATTCAAAATATCGATTACACAGATTTTTAAAACAGTATAGATTGAATTAGAAAGAATAAATTAAGGCGAGGGGTAGGGATGTGATTTATTATAATCTGTGTAATCATTTTATGAAATATAAAGAGGCTGTCGAATATATCAACTCGTTTTTTAATCTGGAGAAGGTTGCGCGCTATGATTATTCTAGAGAGCTTAAACTGGACAGGATGAGGGCTCTGCTTGCCCGATTCGGCAACCCCCAGGATAGCTTCAAGGCAGTTCATATCGCAGGCAGTAAAGGCAAGGGTACCGTTTCTGCATCGGTTTATCAGGCGCTTAAAAATTGCGGGATGAAAGTCGGGCTTTATACTTCACCCCACCTTTTGAGTTTCAGGGAGAGGATAAGATTTTCAGATAATAAAGCAGATGATCCGTTAGGTTTTGGAGATACTATATCCGAGCAGGAGATAACAGAGTTAACAGATTATATAAAACCTTTGGCTGATGATTTTTCTCGTAACTCCAAATGGGGTAAGCCTACTTTTTTTGAAGTCTATACTCTGCTTGCTTTTCTATATTTTGCCCGCAAAAATGCCGAGCTCACTGTAGTAGAAGTCGGCTTGGGCGGCAGGCTTGATGCCACTAACGTCATAAATCCTGTAATTACAGCGATTACAAAGATAGTCTTTGAGCATACCGATAAGCTTGGCGATACAATAGAAAAAATAGCTAAAGAAAAATGCGGCATATTGCGTAAGGGCGTCAATTGCGTTGCAGGTATTCAAAAATGGCAGCAGGCAGCTTCAACAATTAAAAAAGAGGCAGAAATAGCCGGTGCTCATCTTTTAGTTTTAGGTGAAGATATAGGTTTTAATTCAGAAAAAGATTCTTTTTCCATAACGATAGGCGGCATCAAATACCAAGATATTAAAACAAATCTGCTGGGCAGGTTTCAACATGAAAATCTGGCTTTAGCTGCTGCGATCATCCATATTCTGGGTGCAAACTATGGTTTTTCTTCCGATATTATCAAAACAACTTTCAGAGATATCCATTGGCCCGGCAGAATGCAGCTCATTAGTAAAGAGCCTGTGGTAATATTGGATTCAGCCCATACCCCGGAAAGCATATCTATGCTGGGCAATGAGATAAAAAACATCTTTCCGGATAAAGAGATAACAACTATTTTGGCAATAAGTAAAGATAAGAATAAGCTTGGCATCATAAAGGAAGTTTCTGAATTTTCCCAAGAGATAGTATTCACCAGAATAGAAAACGACCGGCTCAGCTGCCAGGATGAGCTCAAAATATTGGCCGAGAGCCTGGGCCTGTCAAACTACAGGATAGAATATGATTTTAATAGTCTTATTGAAACTATAATGAGCAATAGAAAGAGCAGGAATGTTTTCCTTATCACAGGGTCTATATTTCTTGTATCCGGAGTACTTGAGGTTTTTAAGTATGGATCATTACAATCTTAACGATACAATAGCGGCAATATCGACTGCTTCAGGTAAATCTGCAATAGGCATAGTAAGATTATCCGGACCGGAGGCAGTATCTATAGCCGATAAGATTTTTATAACTAAAAGCAGCCGTCCGGCTAAAAAATTTAAATCCCATACCATCCATTACGGTTTTATAGTTGAGAAACAATCCGATTCTCTTCACCCTTTACCCTCAAGCCCTGAATTTATAATCGATGAAGTTTTGCTCACCGTTATGCGCTCACCCCGCACTTATACCAGGGAGGATATAGTTGAGATAAATTGTCATGGCGGAAGAGTTGTTTTAAAAAAGATTTTAGAGCTGTGCATTAAAAACGGCGCCCGCCTTGCAAATCCCGGCGAGTTTACATTGCGCGCTTTTTTAAACGGCAGGATTGACCTCTCTCAGGCCGAGGCTGTTTTAAATATAATAGATGCCAGGACAGAGGAGTATCTCAAAATATCAGCCAGGCAGCTTGGCGGAGGATTGTCCAGCATAATAGCGGGCTTAAAAGAAAAGCTGCTTAAAGTAGTATCAGAGCTTGAGGCGGTTTTGGATTTTCCTGAAGAGGATATAAAGGAAAGCAGAAAAGAAGATATTTTAAAGGTGCTCAATGGAGTAAAAGAAAAATTCAGGGAATTGATTAAGCATGCTAAAGAAGGTTCTATTTTGCGTGAAGGCATAACAGGCGTTATATGCGGCGAGCCCAATGTCGGAAAATCTTCTCTTATGAATGCACTACTGGGAGAAGAGAGGGTTATCGTAACCCCTACTCCGGGTACGACAAGAGATGTGGTTGAAGAGATAATAGATTTAGACGGTATTCCTTTAAGGATCGCAGATACTGCCGGCATAATAGATACCAAAGACCTGGTTGAGAAAGAAGGTGTCCGGCGGGCAAAAAACAAGATATCGGAAGCAGATCTTCTGATTTTGGTGTTAGATGCTTCTAGAGGCATAACCCAGCGCAGAATCTCTCTGTTCGAGCATTTTAAAGGTAGAAATTGCATAGCATGCGTCAATAAGATTGATTTGGCCGAGAATGTAGATATATCAAAATTAGAAAAA
>JAQUNS010000123.1 GCA_028717465.1 Candidatus Omnitrophota bacterium | reverse complement strand
TTTTATTTAACACTCTTTATAATGGAGGGCCAAAAGGCTTGGCTTGTTTCATCTCCATGATAAAGGGCGAAAAATATTTAAAAAATTTAATGATAAATATACATAGTAACGATACTTGCCATGTATGCTATCGCTTACTTTCATCGCCTGAGGTTATAAGATTGATAAACAAGATGCGTGCTTAAGGTGAAATCAGAATAATTATGAATAATGTATATATCGAAAGAACAATCATAGTGTTCATTGTAATTATCGGCTTTTTATTACGTATATACCGTATTGGTTATCATGATTTTTGGTACGATGAGATTATAAGCATTAGCATAACCAATAGAATTTCTTATTGCTGGAACCCGCCGCTTTATTTTTATATTTTACGTGCTTGGATGGAGATGCTAGGGAATAATGAATTTAGCCTGCGCCTATTGTCTTTGGTATTTAGTCTAGGTTCCTTAATATTAGTATACAAATTGGGAAAGTATATATTCAATTACAAAATCGGATTAATCTCGGCTTTCATAATGGCTTTTTCAGGATATCAAATATGGTACGCTCAGGAACTAAGGCCCTACAGCATGGTTTCTTTTGTAGGGCTCATAAGCAGTTATTTTCTATTTAAGTTTTTTAGGGAGAAGAAGGATAGGAATTGGATATTGTTTCTGGCATTTTCTGTTTGCGGAATATATTCCGATGTTAGTTATTACTATATAGCTTTTTTTGCAGTTCAATTTTTAATCTGTATTTTATTAGCCGGTAAAAGAGGCATATTTAGAATTATTTTGTCTTTAGGGGGTATCTTGCTTGCTTCTTTAATGCAGATTAATAATTTTATTGCTAAATTAAAATATCTAAATAGAGGTTTTTGGATTACCGATGTTGATTTAAAATCATTATTGTTGTTTTTTAAGAATATAAATTTTGGCTACAATCTACCGGATTTATTTTCTCTGCCTATTGCAGCGATAAGTATTTTGTTGATTTGGGGCGGTTTTGTCCTGGCCTATAAAACAAAAGAAAAAAAACAGGATTATTATTTTTTATTTACAATATGTTTTCTGCCCGTTGTTTTAATACTGGTTTTCTCTAAATTATTTTTCCCCGTCTATTTCTATAGGGGTTTTATAGTAATATCATCGTATTACTACATGCTTTTATCGTTGGGGCTAGTCTATTTCTTTAGGCCGCTTTATAAGTTAATCCTGCCTGCGTTGTATTTATTTTTAACATTTTTAGGGTTGTTTTCTTATTATAGAGATTGGAATATACCGGCTACTGGTTATTATGCTGGCATATATGTTAAAAAACCATTTAGGCCGGCTGTTAAATTTTTAGAAAAAAACGTAGAAGACAATGATTTTATAGCATATGCAAATTCTTCTTCTCATATAGTAATGAATTACTATTTTAAAGATAAAGTTTTCAAACATAATTTTATTTATTATCCCGGCATGAAGGACGATTCTTATGGAAGAGAATATTCTAGTATTAAATGTCAGCAAGGTGAGACTTTGTCTATATATGATAGCGATTTTCTCGATTTTTCTCGATTATGGCTAATAGGATGTCGCTGGGAAAGGAGCGGAGAATTGGATGAAAATTCCCAAAAGGTTAAATATTATTTAGATAAAATGTTGTTATTACAAGACGCTATAGAATTTGATGGATTATGGATTTTTAAATATGTTAGACATTGATTCTTTAGGTAGTTTAAATGCTGAGCAAAAATTGATTCTTTATACTGCACGCTGGGTTGTTGAGGGCCGCTGTTTCGACGACGTTGACTTAAAAGATATAGATTGGGAATTTTTCATAAGAATAGCGAGCTCCTATGAGATTTTACCGTTTTTCTATTTATTGTCTAAAGAGGAGTCAATTTCTGTTCCTGGAAATTATTTTAAAAAGTTAGAAAATATTTATAGTGGCCGTGTGTTATATAGCAGCTACCTCTGGGACCAGTTTTTGATATTAGCCAGGCATTTTAATAATAAAAATGTAGATTTTTTTCCTTTGAAGGGCATGGCTTTAATTGCAGAATATCTATATTGTGGTCGTATTTTTGCCAGACCAACCGGTGACATTGATATTTTTATAAAAAAAAGAGATTTAGGTGTTGTGGAAGATATAATGAAAAATTTAGGTTATGAATATTTATTACATGGTTTTAAACGTAATTATTGGTTGAATAGCTATCATCTTTGTTTTTATAAGCAAGAGGCATATAAATTTCCAGTTACAGTAGAAGTTCATTGGTTATTTGATTATCCAATCAGGGAAAATGTTTTGGAATATGCTTGGAAAAGATCTGTGAAAAAAAATATAGAAAATGTTGAAATTTGCTTATTAAGCCCTGAAGATTCTCTATTATCAATTGTGATACATAGACGCAGAAATTTAGCCAACATAAACTCAATGAAGAATATATGCGATGTAGCAGTTATTCTAAGTAAATATGAATTAGATTGGGATTATATTATAAAAGAGGCAAAAAAATCTAAAATCTATTTAATTTTAGTTTTTACGCTTGTTCAGATAAAATCTTTGCTGGGCAAAGATCACCATCTGTCTTATGGGATTAAGGAGTTTTCTTTTTTGAGAAGATTGCTTCTTGAATTATTTATTTTTCAAAGATTCTTTAAGTCCCACATCGATTTATCAAAAAACAGCAATAGATCTACTAGAGGTGATTTGAAAATGAATTTTTTGCTGTACGACAATATTTTGGATTTGGTTAAATATGCTTTTAAAATACCCAAAGAGCAATTTATGCAGTTATATAACTTGAATTTTTATACGCTATTGGTGGGGTTTTTTTATCAAATCAGAGTTTTTTTGTATTTCTATTATTTTATCGTTATTTTTCCTATAAGAATTGTTAGAAGTATCATATCAATTGAAAAAAATAATTCAATGTTGTTTAAATGTAATCTTTAGGTTATTATTGTTTTGAAGAGGGTACTGTTTACTAAGTTGGAGGTAATGCATGGAAGAAAAAAAATACAAAAAATTAAATCGTGATAGTAAGGCTGTAATTGTTAAACACGTATATACTAGAACTATTGATGGTTGCGAAGTCATGTTAGACATGAAAAATCATATTTTTCACCGTTTAAATAATAGCGGTACGGTTATATTTAATATGATAAAAAAGAAAAATAAGATTTCAGATATCAGTAGTTTTTTAACCAACGAATACAAAATTGACAGGAAAAAAGCGGAGAAAGATACAATTGAATTTGTAGCGCAATTAAAAGACAAGGGTATATTGCGCTACGTTTAACAGTATTCAGCAATTTTAAATGGACAGTGTATTTACAAGATTTTTATCCGAGTGTGAATCTAAACATAGACTGATAAGAGTGTCTTTATCACTGACAAATAAATGCAATCTTAAATGCAGATATTGCTATGTTGTGCCTGAGGACAAAAAAGAACTGAGCTTAAAAGAGATTAAAAATATTATTGATCAAATGTTCAAGCTAAAGGTTATTTTTCTAACATTTACCGGCGGAGAGATGTTTACGAGAGAAGATATTTTTGAAATTATCAATTATGCTGCCGGCAAAGAGATGTGCATTACTCTATTAACTAACGGAACTTATATAGATAAAAATGTGGCCAGGTTTATAAAAAGCAGGCAAGTAGACGTGGTCTATCTTCCGATTTATGGCACTAGCTCTAAAATACATGATTTTTTTACTCAAAGAAATGGTTCTTTCGATAAAGTTATAAGTTCTATCAAATATTTGCAGGAAGAAAAACAGGATTTTCGCATCAACTATTCGTTA
>JAQUNS010000122.1 GCA_028717465.1 Candidatus Omnitrophota bacterium | reverse complement strand
TCCGGCGCGCTATCTAATAACTAAAAATGATTTTGCAATTATGGCATCTGAAGTTGGAGTACTGGACTTAAATCCGTCCGATATCAAGATTTCCGGACGGATAAAGCCCGGCAAGATGTTTTTTATCGATACCGATTCGGGGCGCATAATCGATAGTTCTGAGATAGAGCGTAATATCTCCCGGCGCTGTCCATATTTAGAGTGGAACCGCAAAAATATGGTTGAACTAAAAAACATTACAAGTCCCGGCTTAATAAGCAAGAAAACAGATGATCAGCTGCCTATCCTTAAAGCCTTCGGTTATTCCAGAGAAGACTCCAATATGATTATAGGGCCTATGGCCCAGGAAGGAAAAGAGCCGATAGGCTCTATGGGCAATGATACTCCGCATGCTTTTTTATCCAAAAGCCCGCAGCTGCTTTACGGCTATTTTAAGCAGCTTTTTGCCCAGGTGACCAATCCGGCCATCGACTCTATAAGAGAGAATCTTGTAATGAGCTTGGAGAGCTTTATAGGCCCTGAGAAAAATATACTGGATGAAACCTCTGGGCACAGCTGCAAGCTCAGGGTGGCAAACCCCATACTAACAGACAGGGATTTTGAAACTATAGCCAATATAAGTATAAACGGATTTAAATCCAAGAGAATATATACTTTTTTTGACGCTAACGGGCCTCAGGACAGTTTTAGACTGGCTTTAGACAGAATATGTTTTGAGGCGGAATATTCGATCGAGAAAAAATATTCTTTTATTATATTAAGCGACAGGGGTATCGATAAAGACAGAATAGCGCTGCCTGCTCTTTTAGCGGTAAGTGCAGTGCATCAGTATCTGGTCAGAAAAAACATACGCTCTCAGGTCGCGATAATAGCTGAAAGCGGAGAGCCCAGAGAGGTTCACCATTTTGCACTGCTTTTCGGCTACGGAGCGGACTGCATCTATCCTTATCTTGCTTATGAAACAATAGAGCATCTCGTTCAAAACAGAGATATCTCTTTAAAACTTAACTATGCGCTTAAAAACTATAATAAAGCTCTCACAGACGGCATATTAAAGATACTTTCCAAGATGGGTATATCCACTTTAAGAAGCTATCGCGGTGCCCAGATATTTGAAGCTCTGGGCTTAAACAGCGAACTGATAGAGAGTTATTTTACCGGCACTGCTTCCAGAATAGGAGGGCTGGGCCTGAAAGAGATAGCCGCTGAGACGATAGCAAGGCATAGAGAGGCTTTTTCAGAGAAAGAGATGAATAATCCTGTTTTAAAAAGCGGAGGAATCTATCGCTGGAGAAAAGACGGCGAGTTCCACCTCTGGAATCCGGACAGCATAGCGGCCCTGCAGGATGCCGTACGCAGAGACAGCTACAAAAGATATAAGGATTTTTCTGTTATGATTAACGATCAGTCTAAAAATCCTGTCACACTTAGGAGCTTGCTGAAGCTAAAAAAAGGAATTGCTATTCCAATCCAAAACGTTGAGCCGGCAGAGGATATCATGAAGCGTTTTGCTACAGGCGCTATGAGCTTTGGGTCTATATCCGGCCTGGCCCATGAGACAATAGCTGTTGCCATGAATAGAATAGGCGGCAAATCCAATACCGGAGAAGGCGGCGAGGATCCCGCTAGATTTGCGCCTCTTCCTAACGGAGATTCCAGAAGATCAGCCATAAAACAGGTTGCTTCCGGCCGGTTCGGGGTCACCATAAACTACCTTGTCAATGCAGACGAGATACAGATTAAAATTGCCCAAGGCGCTAAACCAGGTGAAGGAGGACAGCTTCCCGGCCACAAAGTCAGCGCGATTATAGCAAAGACAAGATATACTACTCCGGGAGTTACTCTGATATCGCCACCTCCGCACCATGACATATATTCTATCGAGGACCTTGCTCAGCTGATATTCGATTTAAAGAATGCCAATCCCAAGGCCAGAGTCAGCGTTAAACTGGTTTCGGAATTAGGCGTGGGCACTGTTGCTGCCGGAGTTGCAAAAGGCTATGCCGATATGATTCTTATCTCCGGCGGGGACGGCGGTACCGGCGCCTCGCCTTTGAGTTCGATAAAATACGCCGGCTTGCCCTGGGAGCTGGGGTTGTCTGAAACACATCAGACACTGCTGCTTAACGATCTGCGTTCCAGAGTCCGTTTACAGACCGACGGCCAGATGCGTACCGGTTTTGATGTTGCCGTAGCAGCTATGTTAGGGGCCGAAGAGTACGGTTTCTGCACCGCGGTTCTTATTGCTATCGGATGTGTTATGCTAAGGCACTGCCATTTGAATAACTGTTCGGTTGGAGTTGCCACTCAGGATGAAATTCTGCAAAAAAGATTTAGCGGCAGGCCCGAATACATAGTTAATTATTTTAAATTTGTGACAGAAGAGCTTCGCAGCATAATGGCAGAGCTTGGTATCGGTACAGTTGACGGCTTAATAGGCAGAGCCGATCTTTTAGAACTTAACGAAAGCATTATACCCGATAAATCAAGAGGCATAGATTATTCCAGGATTCTCTATAAACCTGATGTTCAAGGTTTCAGGCGCTACTGTGGTTCTCGGCGGGATATCGGCCTTGATTATGTACTGGATAAAAATCTTATAAAGATGTGCGGTGATTTTTTTGCCGGAAACAAGCCGGTGGTTGTATCAAGTGAGATACATAATTCTGACAGGACTGTCGGTGCGATGTTGAGCGGGGAGGTATTGAGAAAGTGCGGAGAGAATACTCTTTTAGAAGATACCATAACTTGCAGATTCAAAGGAATTGCCGGCCAGAGCTTCGGAGCTTTTTTAGCTAAAGGAATTACTTTTGAACTTGAAGGTATGGCCAACGATTATGTCGGCAAAGGTATTTCAGGAGGCAAGATTATAGTATATCCGGATAGGCGGTCTGATTATGATTCTGAAAAAAATATTATTATAGGCAACACCTCTTTTTATGGGGCAATATCCGGTGAAGCCTATATCTCAGGCATTGCGGGTGAGAGATTTTGCGTAAGAAACTCAGGGCTATATGCTGTTGTTGAGGGCGTAGGAGACCACGGCTGCGAGTATATGACAGGAGGAAGAGTGGTGGTTTTAGGCCAGACCGGCAGAAATTTTGCCGCCGGTATGTCGGGCGGAATAGTATATCTGTACGATAAAGATAAGTCTTTCAAAGACAGGTGCAATATGAATATGGTTGAGCTGGAAAACATCAAGGCAAACGACAGGGATGCTATATATTATCTTGTTTACAACCATTTTAAATTCACGGGCAGCAGAATAGCCGGGCTGATTATAGATAATATATCTAAAGAGTTGGATAATTTTATCAGGGTTATACCGCTGGAGTATAAACGTATACTGGAGGGCATAGAGGTAGAGCAAAAGTTGAATCTGACGGAGGCATCCGATGGCTGAACAGAGAGGATTTTTAAAAACAGCAAGGCGAGAGGCCCAGTATAGGGCTGTTTGTGAAAGAGTCCTGGATTTTAAGGATGTCTCTAAACTGCCTTTAACTGCAGAGTCTCAGGAGCAAGCCTCCCGTTGTATGGATTGCGGGACGCCTTTTTGCAACTGGGCCTGCCCGATAGCAAACTATATACCGGAGTGGAATGACTATGTTTTTAAAGGCAGATGGGAAGAGGCATTTAAACTATTGGATGCTACAAATAATCTGCCTGAGATAACAGGCCGGGTCTGTCCGGCATTATGCGAATATTCCTGCGTGCTGGGCTTAAATAACGATGCTGTGACTATTCGCGAAAATGAACTTGCAATTGCAGAGTTCGGCTTTAAAAACAACCTGCTTAAGGCGAAGAAGATAAAA
>JAQUNS010000121.1 GCA_028717465.1 Candidatus Omnitrophota bacterium | reverse complement strand
AAAAAGTTGAAACCAAAACATCGCGTGCCAAAAGAAGCAGCCTATCTTTTCTACTGCAAAATAAAATTAAACGCCGCGATTTAATAGCGTTTACTTTACAGTTTGCAACTACGATTAAAGCCGGCATACCGGTTGTGAACGCTTTAAGGTTTTTAGTTGAAGAGACCCAGGATAAATATTTCAAGTCGGTACTTGCTGAAGTAATAGTAAAAGTAGAACAGGGTGCTTTATTGTCTAAAGCTATGGGTAGTTTTCCGGACGTATTCCCTAAGATTTACACAGAGATGGTCTCCTCAGGAGAGGTGGCCGGAACGCTGGATGAGATTTTAAACAACCTGGCCCAGACTATGGAGCGCGATTATAATATACAATTAGAGGTTAAGAATGCATTGCGATATCCGACTTTAGTAATAAGCGGCCTGTTGTTTGCCTTGCTTTTTATCTCCTTTTTTGTGATACCTCGTTTCGCCAGAGTCTATGGCCAGTTCAACATGGCACTGCCGGTGCCGACCAGGATACTAATAGGCACAAGCAGCTTTTTAATGAACAATTCATTGTTTCTGGTGCTGGTGTCTGTCGGGGCTTTAGTAAGTTTTAATTACTGGAAAAAGACAGCCCAAGGCAGCATCCTATGGGGCAGATCCAAGCTTAAGATACCTATAATCGGAGAGATATTTATGAAGGTAAGCATTTTAAGGTTCTGCTTTATATTCAACGCTCTTAACGGAGTCGGAATACCGATATTAAAGTCCTTGGACATTGTTTCCAAAACTCTGGGTAATGATTTTCTTCAGCGCCAGATTGAAAAATTCAGCCAGGGTGTTTCCGAAGGCAGGGCGCTTTCGGCCTTGATGAAAGAGGGCCGGGATTTCCCCAAGCTTTTAGGTAATATGATAGGGGTCGGAGAGCAGACCGGAGCTATGGATATAGTTTTAAGTTCTTTGAGCGAATATTATCATTCAGAGTTAAAGATTAAAATCGAAGCTCTCACGGTAACAATAGAGCCCCTGCTTACCGCAGTGCTTGCTGTGGGAGTTTTAATTTTGGCTTTAGGCGTATTTCTGCCTATGTGGAACATGACTCAGCTATTTAAGGTATAATAAAGAAAGATATGAAAGAGAGAAGGATATATGCGGCTTCGATATCTTTGGTGCTGTTCTTTCTGCTGTTTAAAATGCCTAAAGAATTTATTTTTAGTTTTGCAATTGCCCTTTTGGCCTTTGGCTTTGGAGCTTTGCTGTTTTATAAAAAACCGGAGTTGGCCAACTTTAAAATAGTAGATTCGGTATTTTTTGTATTTGCGGTCTTTGGGGCCTATTGCCTGTTAAATTTTAACAGGATGCCTGCCCTGTTCTTGATAATAGCCCTTGGTTCTGTGGCTTACGCCGCCTTTGCTTATAGAGCCAAAGGCAGCAAAACTACTTTAGCTCAAGTCTCCAAAGAAGGAAGATTGGCCTTAAGAACAGATATGTGTTTTAATCTAGAACTCCGGCGCATCAAGGATAAAGATTTTACCTGTAAAGGAATTACCAAAGATTTAAGCACTACAGGTATGCGGGTATTTTCAGAAGGCTGTTTTAATAAAAGCGAAATAGTCTATTTCAAATTATATCTGCCCCAGGAGAGCTGGCCTTTGACAGGAGAAGCAGAGGTTATCTGGGCCAAGCCAGCTGAGGGCGGCAATGAATACGGCCTGACATTTACAAATATCAGCGATCAAAATAGAGGCAAGCTTGCCTTAAGGCAGGGGTTTTCACTTCTGGAGTAATATCCAATCCATGCTCTCTGTAATAGTCCCGGTTTACAACGAAGACAGGACCTTAGCTGAGGTTGTGAGCAAACTGCTCTCTTTAAATATAGATAAGCAGATAATTATAGTTAATGACGGCTCCAGCGATAGCACTCACCGGGAGATAGCGAAGTTTTCAGGCATAGAAAATATAGCCGTTATCAATATTAAGCAAAACAGAGGCAAGGGCAATGCTATCCGGCAGGGTTTAAAAGAAGCCAAAGGAGAAATAGTAGCTATCCAGGATGCCGATTTAGAGTATAATCCGGATGATTTAATCAGGCTGGCCGGAATTCTAACAGAAAAAAGAGCCCAAGTTGTTTATGGGTGCCGGTTCTGTTCTGATTCTGAGACTCCGCTCTGGCATGAGATCGGGAACAGGATTTTGAGCATTTTAAGCAGTATTATTTATTTTAGATGGGTAAAGGATATGGAGACTTGTTATAAGATTATGTATCTTGAGAACTGGAAAGCCCTTGATTTAAAATCCGACAGATTCGAGGTAGAGGCCGAGATAACGGCCAAAGTGTTAAAAAACAGATTTAAACTTATCCAGGAACCGATAAGCTATAAATTCAGGAGCTTTAAAGATGGTAAAAAGATATCCTGGAAAGACGGAGCGCGCTCGGTATTTGTTTTGCTGAAGTACCGCTTCTTATGTTGAGATTATCTCATAGAGTACCAGGCTTCCATAGCGGTATAGCGGTAAAAGGTTATTCAGCCTGAACTCTTTGAAGTTTTTAGCCTGGTTTGCGCTGAGCCGTGGCGTTAGGTATGTTTTTAAAAATGCCTCGTCTGTAAGCAGATAACCTATATTTTCCTTTTTTAAAAAAGACAGTAATTCCTGCCGCGATACGCTGAGTCTTTGGGTAAATGTATAGTCTTCGAATATGCTCTCCTGATATACAGCCCTGTCTATATAGTACCCGGCCGGGCCTACATTAAGCAGCATGATTTTAGAATTCAGCGGCAGGTTTTCATTGATATATTCAAAGACAGGGTAGATTTTGATGTTTCTGGACAAAAACTCAGGCCTGTTCTCTTTGTATAAAAAGAAACGATAGGGCTTAACTGCTAAAAAATCAGTTAAAGGATAATAAAGGTATAAAACCCCGGCAGCCATTACAATGCAATTGGCTATCTTTTTATCCAGTTTCATAAGATATATCCCGGATATCACAGAGATCAGCCCCAGCACCGGCATCAGAAACCTTATCTGCTGGCTCATGATGAACCAGAGCAGTGCGTATATAACAGGAATATAAATTAAGCTTTTAAATTTAATAATCCGTTTTATTCTAAAAATTCCCGCCACAGCCAACATAAAGAGCAGGCTTATCTTGCCGTCGAATCTTTTTGCAACGGCAAAATCAGACTCAAAAAATATTCTGTAGGGCAATAGAGCCAGGCTTTTAAAATCTGTGCCCTCACCGTAGCTTTTAAAATACAGCATAATCAGGTCGAATTTTTCAAGGCCTAAATTATTTGAGCCGAACATATCATAAAAAAAAGGAAAGAAAGGATTTTTAGCCACCAGATAGTTGCGTAGGTAAAAGGGCGAAGCTATTACAAAAGCTACCAGGGCCCATTTTAGATAGTTTATAAAAAACCGCCCGATTTTACCTTCACCCTCTAATATAAAGAGGCCCAGGCATATAAACCAGAGAAAAGCAGAGTATTTCATGCCCAGAGCAAAGCCCATCGCTACTGCCGATAGGTAGTAAAAAATATTCTCTTTTTCATCGTAGAATTTGATCAGTCCGTACAGGCTTAAAAGGCAATAGAAGGTAAGCCCGGTATCAAGGTAGGCCCAGCCGGCTGTCTTTGTTACTGTCGGCGCAGTTAAGAATATCAGGCCAGCAGTCAGTCCGTAAAAAGGTTTTATATCCGGGGCTAGAGCTTTAGCAATATCTTTTATCAGAAAGATGTTCAGAACTAAAAACAAAGCCTGGATTAGTTTAGGAATAATATCGTCACTTATGGCAAGCACAAAAGAGCAGAACAGGCACCAGTAAGCCGGGAAATAACTGTAGATATTCTCTGGCATAGTGATTATTCTGCTTTCTTTGAGGTAAATTTTAGGCAGAAAGAGGTGGTAATAGACGGCGTCTCT
>JAQUNS010000120.1 GCA_028717465.1 Candidatus Omnitrophota bacterium | reverse complement strand
CGTATCTCCATCATAACATATAAATATAAATCTTGATAAAAATCTATTCTGATCAGATAAATCTAATTCATACTCTAATGCATAGATCCCTTTATGTGAACACAACAGATCTATATTAAAAGCAATAACCTTGCCTTCTAAAGGATAGAGCTTTAGAAAGAACAATTCGGGGTAGATATCAAAAGAAATTTTATATTGGGGGGAGAATTCATTTCTAAGCCTGACCATATACCAGTAATACAGAAACAGCAGCCTATTTTTAAAAATATAAGGGGGTCTTTCTTGATGGCCCTCGGAAGCTGCCTGAATCTCTAAGTTTTCACCTGTATATCGATGTGTGTCTTTATGTCTGTTTGCCAAGAAAAAATAGTACTTAGTATTTTCTTGCGATACCATACCAGGCCAGATAACAGCCAATATAGATATTGTGACTGTAATTACAAAGACAAATGTGTAAATATATTTAACGTCTTCAAAATGTTTTCTCATTTTATTGCACATGTTTGACAAACCGTTGCGCAAAAACACTAACTGTCTGCCTGAGGATATTGCTAAATAACGGTGCTTTTTTCGCCACTTGCAATCCAGAGCTAACTTTTTATTTTCTTGGGTCTTGGTATAAACATCGGAACGTTTTTGCGGTAGTTGGAATAATCCTGGCCAAACTTTTTTTGGCATCCTTTCTCCTGCATGAATCTATTGTAAAATGCTGACCAGGCAAACAGCACAGGTATTACAACGAAAGTAAAAAATGTAGCCTGGAACAAACATCCTAAACCTATTACGCCAAAAAGTTTACCTATAACAGAGGGATGCCTCACAAGAGCATAGGGGCCGCAGGTAACGAGTTTATTTGTACCTCCCAGCTGAGGGCAGGGGCTTCCTTCTCCGATTAAGACAAGATAAGCATAAGACCTCCACACAATAAGGCCGCCTAAAATAGATAATATAAAAAAAGCGATAATATTATACGGGATTTTTATAAAAGGCCTGATGCCAAAATAACTATCTATCTTAAGAGTAAAAAAGAGTATAAATAAAACCAAAGGTATGCAGACAAAAATAAATACTACCATATCTATGTAAAATTCCCTTTTAAAAATAACCGACAACATTTTTTTTATCGTAATCCTTTCTGTGTTCATTTCAAAAATCCCTGTTATTGGTGCCTAAAAATTCCAGTTTGGATAACGAAACCGCTCCCCTAACCAGTCTTATAAACTCCTTGAAACTAAAAACGCTGAAGAAAGCATGAAAAATAATGTGCCAACGGTAATAAAAATTCCTGTGTGCTGTTTTCAAAAAACACACCAAATCTCTCTTGGTAAAATACTCTTCCCAGCAAGTGGGAAGCCGGGACTTAGAAACCGGATTTTTAATAAAATCATCCCATAGTCTGCGATCTATGACGCCTTTTTCCACTCCTTCTCTGTAAAATTCTGTATCCGGATAGGGAGAGAGCAGGGAAAAAACAGCAAAGTCTGCCTTTAACCTGCAGGCAAAATCAATTGTTTCCATAATATCAAAGGCAGATTTCTCATGCGGACAACCTATTATAAAATATGCTGTGGCTCTGACGCCAAGCTTCCTGGTATTAATAAACGCAGATACTGCCGCATCCAAAGTGAGCTTCTTGTTTATTGAAGATAGTCCGGAGTCTAAGCCTGTCTCAATCCCGTAATGAATTCTAAAACACCCTGCCTTTTCGGCAATTGTTAACATCTTTATATCGATATTGTCGCAGCGTGCTTTAAAACCCCATTTTATCTTTAATCCTCTCTTTAAAATCTCCTCTGATAATCCTATTACCCTATCCGCAGTTACATTAAAGGTGTCATCGATAAAGAAAATTTCATTACAGCCCAGCCTGCTGCATAATTCCATCTCATCTACCACATTACCGATAGAACGCACTCTATATTTTCTCTGGACATTGCAAAACTTGCAATCATAAGGGCAACCCCTCGAAGTTATCATTGTTGTCATCAGTCCGCCCGAAGAAGCCGGAGTATAATAACGCTTAAATCCTGGTATAAGCCTGGAAGGAAACGGTAAACTATCGAGATTATCAATAAATGCCGGAACTCCGTTTCTTACAATTTTACCATTTCTATCCTTGAAGATAATGCTGTTGATATTTTCAAAACTTTCTCTTTTTTCTAAAGCAGAAATTATTTTTTTAAATGCAATTTCTCCGTCACCCAATACAACAGAATCAACTGGCCAATTTTTTATTAGATAAGAAGACTCGGAAAAAAAATTATAAGTATGGGGGCCCCCTACTGAAATATGAATTGAAGAATCCGCTTCTTTTATTGCCCAAGCAGTATTAACCACATCAGACAAGCTGTGGGTAAATGCTGAAATACCTACGACTTGGGGTTTAATTTTTTCAATAAATTTTGCAATTGTTCTATAAGTAGCTTTGCGTATTAGGCTGTCATAAATAATAACTTCGTGTTTGGTATTTTGCTCAATAAATGATTTGAGCTGCATTAAGCCAAGAGGAGGAAATAAAAAAATATCTTTGTTGAAAAATTTAGGTATTCCCGCCCAAATCCTGTTTGTCTCTGGTGGCCTGATTAATACTATCTTCATCAATATTCAACGCCTTATAAGCTCGCCGACTAACTCTTCCTTTCTTAAGCGAAATAGTATCGCATCTTCAACAGATAGATCGAAATATTTAATAAATGGCATTTTTCTTAATGGAGAAGTAAAAAAAAATGCTACCGGAGCCCAGAGACAAAAAGGTTGGGTAAAAAGCTGGGTTGTAATACCAAGTTTTCCTAAAAACCGTAAACCAGTCTTTAGGCCGGATGCTTTTAAGCTATTTATTTTGTCGTCTCTTGACTCTAAATTTTTCAGCCGAATATATTCTATGCCATATCGAGAGAAGAATTTGCTTATTATGTCTAAGTAGCGTTCCTGCTGTAAAAAAATCTCTCCCTGCGTCTTGGGAGAATTACCATCTGTAACATATCTTATCCTCTTGTTAGCACAATAGTAAACCGTAGCGATCTCCATAGAGAATCTGCAGCAAAGATCGAACAAAAGTGGAGAACGATATTTTAATATATCTTTCAACAGACCTTTTTTTAAAAGAGAGAATATTTCAGCAGTAGATATTATAGAATGCTCAAATTTATCCGTTCTAAAACTTTTTTGCAATATACAAACGTGCCTTTGGGAACTATTAACCCTAACGCAAACTCCATTGCAAAATGTGAGCAAATGCACCTTATCAAATTTTTCTGCTAACTGCAAAGCTAAGTAAGTAGTATCTAAACCGCCTGAATATAAAAGAGCTATTTCTTTTTTTTCTGACATTTTTCAACAAAAAATTGTGAGCTACAAATTTTATCAAATCTATTAAGACTTTAATTCGGTATCGCCTAATTATCCTGACAAATCATACTATTGCTCTATATTGCTTTTTGTCAGCCTTAAACTAAAGTCACCCATGCACAATATGAGCTTGAAGTAAAAATCAAACCCATTGAACATGTATAGATAACCATAAGACTCATCTTATCTGAGCGATACCCCAATAATCCAGTTGATTATTTCCAAAATATCTGCACTGCATCTATACAGCCTGGCAACTTAAATATTAAATTATTCATTTTGTTTATTTGTTACTTTTTTGTACAAACGAATGCTAAAGTCGTCGAAATTATTTTCATTTATTATCTCAGAATCTTTTTCTATCCATTCAATGACAGCTTTAAAAGATTTATATCTTTTATCAATAGGTTTAAATTTAAAGAAAAAAACAACCCATACCCTATCATATTGCCCCAAAGTAAGTTTCTCAAAATTAAAAGAAGACCCTGTGTAATAAGGGTTTACAATATCAAGCCCGCATTTTACTAATTCAACGGTATTTAAATCATTTGATAGCCTGGCCCAAC
>JAQUNS010000119.1 GCA_028717465.1 Candidatus Omnitrophota bacterium | reverse complement strand
TTAGATTCCGAAGGAATCTGCAGAGGGCTCCTAATGAGCCTCGACGTATCGTCGGGGCGCCTGTCCGCCGTCAGGCGGGCCTGTCCGCCGTCAGGCGGGCCTGTCCGCCGTCAGGCTGGAATCATCCCCGTACTCTTGGTTTGCCCCCGCAAATCAACGGGGATACTACAAGCACAATACCTATAATCCCAAGTTACTGTAAACCTTTTTATCATAATTGATACTATATAATTTAAAATACTATTTTTCAACTGCTTTGTTTAGAAACTACTTTTCGATAAGCTTAGATCACTCATAAAGATTCTTCTGTAGTTGCAGAAAAAGTGCGGAGTATATCTTCCACTCTTCTTTCCAGGCCTCTTTCTATGAATCCGGGTATAGACCTACGTAGCCTGTCTTTAAAATCAGATTCCAGCCATTTGAAATTGACAGCGTTTTTAAATCCGGAGAGTTGAAAATCAAAAACCAGATAGTCTAGTTCGTTTTCTAGTATTTTCATAAGGGGCCTCAATTTGACAGATTCGGCAACAACAGATTTTGACAACGAAAGAGATATTTTGCTTGAAATAATATTGTCGGAATCGATGCTCAAGTACCCTCTTATTTTTATATTGTCTGAATCTAGGCTTATATCTTCGAAATTAGTTCTGTATTTGTCGCCTGAGATATAAGAACTGATAAATCTAAAATTCACATCTTTAATTGAAGGAGTTGCTAAAAAATCGGATAGCCAGCCGAAAAAATCTAAATTTTCAGTATATCCTTTCTCTACCACGAGCCTGATGTTGAATTTATATTCAGGCTGGCTAACATAGTCTATCTCGGCTTGTGTTTTTCCGTAAATATGCGGAAAGAATAAAAAATCTAAACTATTTGATTCTGAACCATTTACAATAAATTTAACAGCTAAATTTACAGGAAAACCGCCTATGGCTATAAAACCGTTGCCGTCTAAAGTTCCGTTGTATAGCTGTGATTTTACAGAAAAACTGACCGGTGATTCAGGGTTTTTAGCCAGAATAATACTAAAATCTTTTAGTTCAATCCTGTAATCAGAATTGGATTTATACAAAATATCCAAATTCTTGCTGTTTAATACCGTTCTATTTTTTACCGATGAAGCAAAGTCTAAATTTTTGAATTTTAGCAATAACTCTTCTCTTCTGCTTAAATCCCCAGAATTATTATAGAAAACTGTATTGCAATATCCGTTTAACCCTTGACCTCCTTCAGCAAAAGATAAGGCTATATCTAAGGCTTTTGCGTTTGTTGACCTATCAGATTGTGCTTGATTAGGGTAATTTCTATAGTTCAAATTGAAGGAAATATTTTTTTGAGCCAAAAAATTTCCGGATATCAAAGAAGGAATGCCGTTTAGATTAAACCCCAGCCTCTCTATCTGCACCACAGGCAGAGAAAAATTAATAACAGCATCAATATCCGATATATCAAGGCGCGATTTTGATGGACCTAATATGTGAATATACGGTTTAGTGCCAAATAATATTTTTTTAATTTTACTTACTGTATTCTGATAATTAAGGTAGTTCTTTCTCAAGCCGCCTGTTGAGCAATAGCCCTTGAGCTTTAAGGTTTGGCCCTCAATTATGCCCGACAACCTTAAGCTTGAGTCTCCCCTGTCAATATCCATCTTCTCTATGGAATAGCCGTTTTGGTTTGCAAAGATCTCCAGCTCATACCTAAGGGGATGGATAGATCTTGGGTCGTTTACAGAATCAAGGCAGAAATATTTTAACTCTCCCTGGCTTATTAAGGATAACCCTTTTGAACTAAATGTATTACTGACAGTAAAATTCCTGTATCTGCCGCTACCTGAATATAGAGTTATTTGAGCATCGGTTATTTTCAATAGCAATGGATATTTTTTAGCTAAAAATATAATAGCGGATTTTAACTCTTCTAATTTATGCCGGTCAAATTTTGCGGTTTGATTACAGTATATCTTTGGCTTTTTAAGATGGACTCTGGATATAGATAATCTACCGGTTGTCATTATGTCTTTTAGCGAAAAAGAAACGGCAATCTGTTCTGCATATTCCAGGCGGGGGGAATACGCAGAATCCTTAAAATGTACATCGCTAAATGTAACGGTCGCAGGCGGAAGATAGAACACCGAACTAAAACTTACCGGCTCTTTGATATAGTTAGTTATGATTTTTTCGATATCATTTTGCCTTAAGGAAAGATAAATATTGATTGCTGCGTTAGCTAAAAAAAACGCGATTATTACCAGGCCTAGCACTGCAAAAAGCGGCCTAATAATATATCTCTGAAAATAATTTATCATCTATAAAAAATTCTATCCTGTCTATAAAATAAACGACTCTGTGTGATTTAAACATAGGGGAAACATAAGCATATTCTTTAAAATCTCTAAAAAGAAGGCTTAACTGTTCTGATGAAATTATGCTTTTTCTAATTTCTGTTACGCTGTCCGTATCGCCTTCTATTTTAGCTATTTCCAGAAGATACGATTTAACAAATATTTTTGTCTTGGATGCAGGGTTAACGTCTAGAATCTTCAAAAATATATTCTTGGCATGGCCGTAAGCCTTAGTGGCAAAATAATACTCACCTACGGCAAAAAGACTCTCTGAGTAGTGAAAAGAGCCCCGATGCAACTCTACTAAGAGATGGAAATCACAAAAAGCAAAATCTGTTTTGCCATTTTTTGCCGATCTTAACGCACGCTTGAAAATTGCCTTATCATTTTGAGCATCGGCAAAACTGGCTAAAAACAGAAAAAACAACAAAAAGCTTATTATTACTTGTTTATCTCTGATCTTTGCTGAAAAAATCAGCATTTTAATTACCGAAAGGCAGAAACTTCTTTATTGTTTCCGTTGTTTTTTCGGTGATGCCTTTGGTGCCCTCTCCTAAGGTTCCAGCTATTCCCGTAGTCATGCTTTCCAGATTTTTTATATCGAAATTAGCAATCTTAGAAATATTGGTATTGACCAGTGCCCTTACCAGTATAAGCCTGGCCAGAGCTTTTGGATCAGTTATATCATTGTAACTATTATCTATATTAAGCTTATATTCTGTTACAGAAGGAGGGGTCCCTTTAGAATAATCCTTGAAAAGCACCCGCCCTATTTTAAGCTGTAGATAATCTATCTTAAAATCGGTTTTCTTTGTATCTTGATCCGGTTGAGTTTGCGAATCTTTCTTTTCCTTGGACTCTTTAACCACATTGAGAGATTCGATATTTAGAATGCCTTCTTTATTTTTAACTACAACAACCTCTTTTAAATCAATTACAACCTTAGGCAGATGGATATTATTTTTCAAAATAGCAGCCAGATTGTAATCTACATAGATCTCCGGCATATCAACCATAAGCCTATCTTCATAACCTGCAGGATTGTAGAGCTTCATGCCTTGGATACTAACCATAGTCTCTGAGATTCCAACGTTCAATTTGGCAATATCAAGCCTTAAGCCAGTAATTTTATGGACTCCGGCAGAGACCGTAAATTTAATAATTTTATTTCTAAATATAAAAACAATAGAGATTAATATCACGACTAACAGAATTATCGAAAAGATAACCTTTAGAATTTTCTTCATATTTAAACTCTCCTGATTTTTTATTTATTTTAGCAGATTAAAAATACAAACGCTATTTTAATTTAATCTCCGATAATTTTTACTAGCACTCTTTTTTTGCGCTGGCCGTCAAACTCCCCGTAAAAAATCTGCTCCCAGGGGCCAAAATCCAATTTTCCGTTGCTGATTGCGCACACTACTTCCCTGCCCATGATCGTACGTTTTAAATGGGCATCAGCATTGTCTTCACCAGTTAGGTTGTGCTGGTATTTATCCTTTCCAAGCGGAGCCAATTTCTCTAGCCAGGCCCCAAAGTCCTTATGCAGCCCGTGCTCATCGTCATTGATGAAGCAGCTGGCCG
>JAQUNS010000118.1 GCA_028717465.1 Candidatus Omnitrophota bacterium | reverse complement strand
GCAATACAGGTGCTGTTGTATGTGCTTCTTCTTTTATATTGAGGATGCTGCCTCAAGTCGCAAGGCCTGGAATTGCAATAATATTTCCCACCGTTAAAGGGTTCTGCCTTATGATCGATGTCGGCGCAAACATCGACCCTAAACCTGTGCATCTTTTTCAATACGGAGTCATGGGTTCTGCTTATGCAGAGCTTATACTTTCCAAAGGCAACCCTACTGTAGGTTTGCTTAACATAGGAGAGGAAGAGTCTAAAGGTACCGATTTTATGAGATCGATAAACAGTTTGTTTAGAAACAGCTCTTTGAACTATACCGGCAATATAGAAGGCAGGGATATATTTTTTGGTAAATGTGATGTAGTTGTAGCGGACGGTTTTGTAGGCAACGTTGCGCTTAAGGTTTCTGAGTCTGTGGCTATGGCAACAGGAGAACTGTTTAAAAAATATATTAAAAAAAGTATTCTATCTCAGGTAGGGGCGTTGCTGCTGCTTCCTGTTTTCAAAAAAATTAAAAAAGACATGGATTATACTGAATACGGCGGAGCCCCTCTTTTAGGTGTAAACGGTAATGTTATAATATGCCACGGGTCTTCTTCAGCTAAAGCAATTAAAAACTCTATCAAGGTGGCTAAAAGCATGGTTGATGCCGGAATAAGAAAAAAAATAAATGAAAAAATCGATTCCATGAAGCCAGAGGAGAAAATATGTCAATAGGGATTGTCGGCTGGGGGTTTTACGTTCCGGACAAGATTTTAACCAATGCTGATTTGGAGAAAATGGTCGATACTACAGATGAATGGATTACGACCAGAACCGGGATTAAAACCAGAAGGATTGCTCCCAGCGATATGGCTGTAAGCGATATGGCAGCTGCGGCAGCCCAGAGAGCTCTTGATAAATGCGGCCTCTCTGCTAAGCAGATAGACGTGATAATAGTTGCTACTATTACGCCGGATATGTTCTTTCCTTCTTCTGCCTGCTTTGTGCAGAGCAAGATAGGCGCTGAGAATGCCGCCTGTTTTGATGTCAGCGCCGCCTGCTCGGGTTTTATATATGCTTTGGAATTGGGCAGGAATTTTCTGTGCAACAAAAAATATAAGAATGTTATGGTTATAGGAGCAGAGAAGCTTTCTGTAATAACCGATTGGCAAGACAGGGGTACCTGTGTCCTGTTTGGTGACGGAGCAGGCGCGGTTATCTTGTCTGAAGTCAAAAGCGGAGGTATTATTAGCTGCTATTTAGGCTCTGACGGTACACAGTCAGAGCTTTTGTTTCTGCCCGGAGGCGGCTCCAGGAATCCTGCCAGCGAGGATACCGTTAAAAATAAGATGCATTTTCTTAAAATGAGGGGTAATGAGCTTTTTAAGTTTGCTGTCCGTATAATGGCTGATTCTGCGGAAGAGGTTTTAAAGCAGGCTGGATTAAAAAAATCAGATATTAAATATCTGATTCCCCATCAGGCAAATTCCAGAATAATATGGGCAACCGCCAAAAAGCTTGACTTAGACGAGAGCCAGGTTTTTGTCAATATAGACAGGTACGGCAATATGTCCAGCGCTTCCTCTGCGGTTGCTCTGTGCGAAATATTAGAATCCAAAGACATAAAAAGAGGCGATAAACTGCTTATGGTTGCTTTCGGCGGCGGGCTTACCTGGGGATCGAGCATAATCGAAGTAAGTTGAAAATACAATGGCATCACATAGTATGCATGTTGAATGCAGGCGGGAGTTAGCTGAATGAAATTTGCATATATTTTCCCCGGCCAGGGCACTCAGTTTGTCGGCATGGGCCATGATCTTTATGAACATTTCAGTTTAGCGAAGGATCTTTTTCATAGGGCCAATGAGATTTTAAAATTTGATATTATGAGGCTATGTTTCTTTGGGCCTATAGAAGAACTTACTGAAACAAAAAATTGCCAGCCCGCTATATTCTTAACATCTGTAATAACGCTCAGGTGTTTAGAGGACTATCTAAGTGCGAGATTAAAAGATAGGGCTCAAGGCCTCTTAAATCCTTCTGCCTGCGGAGGCTTAAGCCTTGGGGAATACTCTGCTTTAGTTGCGGCCGGCTCTATATCTTTTGAAGACGGCCTGCTTTTGGTCAGAAGAAGAGGGGAGTTTATGGAAGAGGCGGCCTTAGACAATAAAGGCACAATGAGCGCGGTTGTCGGCGTCGAGAGAGATGAGCTTGAGAGGATAGCAGCTGAGTCCGGAGCCGAGATAGCAAATATTAACGCTCCTAACCAGATAGTGATTGCAGGCAGTATAGATGCTGTTGAAAAAGCTGAAAAAATTGCCTTGCAAAAGGGCGCTAAAAAAGCTATTAGGCTCAATGTTGCCGGAGCGTTTCATTCTTCGCTAATGGACTCAGCGGCTAAGAAACTAATGGTCTATTTTAAAGATACTCCGGTTTTAAAACCTAATTTTACGGTACTGAGCAATGTCAGCGCTTACTACTCTTTTCTGCCGCATGAGATCAAGGCAAACCTTATAAACCAGGTAAACCATACTACTCTTTGGCTGGACTGCGTAAGGACAATGATTGATTTAGGCATTACCAGATTCCTGGAAATCGGTCCCGGCAAAACGCTAAAAGGCATATTAAGGAAAATCGATCCTAATCTGGCAGTACACAATATAGAGACATTCGCAGATATCGAAATTTTCTATAACGAAGTGTTATCGGAGGAGGAATAGAATGGGATTCTTAAAAGGTAAGGTTGCTTTAGTAACAGGTGCTGCCAGAGGCATTGGCAGGGACATCGCCTCTCTTTTTGCCCAAGAAGGAGCCGGTTTAGTCTGCGTTGATATGGATAAAGATAATTTAAGAGAAATCGTGGATGATATCATAAAAAATTACGGCGTAAAAGCCGTCGGCTTAGCTTGCGATATCTCTCAATTTGAACAAGTTGAATCTATGTTTAAGGAAGCTTTAAATAATTTTGACAGAGTCGATATATTAGTCAACAATGCCGGTATCACCCGCGATAACCTGATTTTGAGAATGACTGAGGAAGAGTGGGACCTTGTTTTGAAAGTAAATTTAAAGGGTGCTTTTAACTGCAGCAAGGTTGTATCCAAACATATGATAAAAAATAAAAGCGGTAGAATTATAAATATTGCCTCTATCATAGGTATTATAGGTAATGCCGGCCAGGCAAATTATGCCGCCTCAAAAGGAGGCCTTATCGCTTTCAGTAAATCGCTGGCTAGAGAGCTTGCAGGCAGGAATATAAACGTAAATGCCATAGCTCCCGGCTTTATCCAGACTAAGATGACTGAGCAGTTGCCCGACGATATTAAAAATAAGATGCTTGAAAATATACCGTTGAGAAGGTTTGGCCAGCCCTTAGACGTAGCCAAAGCGGCTTTGTTTTTAGCCGGCGAAATGTCCTCTTATATTACTGCTCAGGTGATAGTGGTTGATGGCGGCATGCTTTAATGCTATAAGTTATTGACTAAATAAAATTAATATGATATATAGATTTAACTTTAAAATAGTTAAAAGTTTAAAAAAGGAGGATTTAAAATGGGAGTAGCTGAGAAGGTTAAGAAAATTATTTCTGAGCAGTTAAACGTTAAAGAGGATGAGATGACCGATAGTTCTTCTTTTGTGGATGGTTTGGGGGCTGATTCTCTTGATACAGTTGAACTGGTTATGGCTTTTGAGGAAGAGTTTGGCATAGAGATACCGGATGAAGATGCCGAGAAGATTCGCATGGTTTCTGATGCTGTAAAATATATAGAGGAAAAGGCGCAGGACAAGGAGGAATAACATCCTTTTTCTAAGTTTGGATATAATATGCCGAGCAATGCTCGGCATAGTGTTATAAAGAGATGAAAAAACGGGTTGTTATTACTGGCCTAGGCATAGTATCTCCGGTAGGAAACGAAGTAGAGAAGTTCTGGGCTAATGTTATAAAAGGGGAATCCGGAGTATCCCATATTACGCAATTTGATGCCAGTGAATTTG
>JAQUNS010000117.1 GCA_028717465.1 Candidatus Omnitrophota bacterium | reverse complement strand
TGCAAGATGACATTCTGTCAAGACAAAAAATCACCTTATAACCCCCCTCTCCTATAAATATATATGCCATAGCTATTTTATAATGTCAAATATTTACTCATGCTTTGTTTACCCAAGCTTTGCTTGCTTATGCTTTATTTGCTCGGTCTTTGTTTAGCCAGGTTTTATTTGCTCAGGCTTTATAAACCACCCCCACAATTTTAATCCCCCTTACCCCGCCCCAATGCAACAAAACAGGTTGAACCTGTTTTGTTGCATTGCTCGATACCTACCTAGAACTGAACTGGAACTGGAACTGGAATCTGCTTGGCAGCTTTAATTTGGAACTCAGAATTTATCTTAGTATCTGTCCGTTTGTAATTCGTGTTCATTAGCGATATGCAGCTTGAAATTTATTTGGTCATTGGTACTTGTGATTTGTTTGTGATTTGGTATTTGGAAATTGTTTGTGATTTGGAATTTGTGATTTGTAATTTATCTTATCCCTATTCTCTTGACCCTGCACCCTTGACCCTTCTTTTTCATCTGGTTATTCTTTTAATAAAAATAAAAACAGGCAGTATCAGGATGCCGACTATAAATCCGCCCAAGTGGGCAAACCAGGCCACGCCCGATATGTTGGACTCTGCCGACAAAGATGAAAACCCGTAAAAGAACTGAAACATAAACCACAAGCCTATAAATACATAGGCCGGAATTTTGACAACCTGCCAGAAGATAAAAAGCGGTATCAAGGTCACTATCTTGGCGGCCGGATATAGCAATAAATAGGCCGCCAGTATCCCCGATATCGCGCCGGATGCCCCGATCGTAGGCATAGCTGAAGCCGGATTCATAACAGCATGTATCAGTCCTGCTCCGATGCCGGATAACAGGTAAAAATAAATAAACCCCATATGCCCTAAGATATCCTCGACGCTGTTTCCGAACACCCAGAGATAGAGCATATTGGATACAAAGTGCAGCCATCCGGCATGAAGAAACATATAGGTCAAAAGCGTAAGGTAGAACTTGGGGTCCCGGCCAAAAAAAATCTTTACCGGAATCAAAGCCAGAACATCCCTTAAATATTCATAGTTAAGAGACGTGTGCTGATAAAAAAATATGACTCCGTTTAAGGCGATAAGGAGCACGGCGCTGACGGGAAACCTCTTGCTTGGAACCTCTCCTCTTAGCGGAATCATAGCTACAGTATAACATCGAATCCCTGTTTAGAAAACACTCTCTATCTCTGGCTGCTGTCTAAAAATATCGTAACCGGACCGTGGTTAACAAGCTCTATGTCCATGAGGGCTCTGAACCTGCCTTTTTTAACCGCTATGCCAAGCTTGCTTATGTAATCGAAGAATTTGTTAAAAAGCTCTTCTGCCTCCGGCGGTTTAAGCGCCTTATCAAAAGAAGGCCGCCTGCCTCTTAGGCAGTCTGCATAAAGCGTGAACTGCGAGACTAAAAGCATTTCGCCTTTTATATCCAGAATAGACTTATTGAGCTTGCCCTCATCATCCTCGAAAATCCTTAAGTTAATTATTTTATTGGCCAGCCAGACGATATCCTCATCGCTATCTTTTTCGCCTGCCCCAAGCAAAACGCAGAGCCCGTAACCTATTTCGGAAACAACCTCTTCGCCAACCGAAACTTTTGCTCTTTTGACCCTCTGCAACAGCGCCCTCATCTTTCTCTCCCTCTCCAATGCAACAAAACAGGTTGAACCTGTTTTGTTGCATTGCGCTATAGGTTGTCCTTATTGCTTTGCCTTATTAACCAAACGGTGGATTGTAGTGCGGTTGACTTGCAGTAAATCCGCTATCTCTTGCACAGAATAACAGTTTGCCAACAGCTGATTAATTAAAAATAGCCTTGCTTCTCTCTCTTTGGGCTCAAAAACTTTTTTTCGTTCGGTCAGGCCTTTAATGGCGTTGTTAAATTCCATCTCTTGTTTTAATTTTTTATTGGCACATTTTGAACCGGCGATTTTTTGTAGGATATTGATCGCACTAAACTTCAACTTTCTAATAACAGCATGCGGTTCTGAGGTGGTGTCTATTTGCAATTTTAAAAAATCAAGCATCATTTCTCTATATACCTTTACAGCCCGATCAATATCGGAATTGAGCATGTTTAAAATAAATCTATAATTGATAAACGCATCACGATCATCTGCTTTGTTATACAGGTTTATCGAGCTCCATCTATATTCGAACACGCTGTTTGTCAATTTAGCCCGATAAGGATTGGCGTGGATATAGAGCGAGGCTGTCAACAGATAGCCGTCATCTAAGCACAGCGCAGCCCTATAGTTGCTGCAAAAAACATGCCCTTTGCGCTGGTATTTTTTATTAAAATAAATCCCGTATCTTGTAAAAAGATTATGCATTGCCTCTTTTAAATTCTCTTCATTGATACGGAGTAATAAGTGAATGTGGTTTGGCATCAAGGCAAAAGCAAACAAGTCTAAATTATATTTTTTAACTGTCTCTTTTAAAATATGGAGCATGTACAAATAATCGGCCTGCTCTAAGAAAAGCAGCTCTGCTCCGGTAGCCCGCTGGGTGATGTGGTATATGCCCCCTGCAAATATTACCTTGTTTCTGCCGTAGAACAGCCGTCTCTTATCCATATTTTGCGCTCATCACCGCTTCATGATTATAGCAATGCAACAAAACAGGTTCAACCTGTTTTGTTGCATTGAAAAAGATAGATTGGCAAAATCAGCGGCGATTTTGGGATTTCAGCTCCTCAACCCGGCGCGAGAAAAAGCCTCCGGTATAAGCATCCAGAGCCGCAGTCAGCTCCTCTAAATACATCATCTGCTTGATATGCTCGGCTGAATTAGACGGCGGCTTGCCAAGCAAATCCATTTTGACTTTCTTTCTTGCAAAATATATCCTGTTAACTTCATCCAATATATCGATCCTGAGCTGGGTATTTAAGCGGGAGCGGGTGTCAACATCGTCCTGATAATGATTCCAGATTAAGTTGTCCAGATCCCAGGTAAAATCTATACTCCAGTCCTTGGGACCGATTTGCACTTTATCGTAGGTTGCACCGAGCGCTGTAGTCACGGTCTTATCATATCCCAGCTTAAACTGGGGCAGGAGCGCCCTGTATCTTAAAGAGTTGCGCCAAGCCCTTATCTTCTCCGGGCTGACTTCATTATAATCCACAGCCGCTTTTTGCACTTCTTGAGCGCTGGGCTCATCAAAGCATAAAGAGTCGTAATGCCTTTGAATAAACTCCTGGCTGTCTTCTCCTTCTTCAAACAGGCCTTTAGAAGTAGCGAGGTAGAGCCTGCCCCTTTTATCGATGGCTATATGATTAATCTTATCCGTAGGAAGGCCTTCGTATACTTTAATAGCTGAGCCTCTGGCAGCATAGACTTTGAAAAAACCCTTATCTGTTGCAACAAATAGCGGGTCTATGCTGTCTGCTAAAATACTATTTATGGCTAAATTTCCTAAGCCGGCTGTAAAGCTCTTTCGAAAATTAGTCCCGTAATCGTTTGAGATAAACAATCCGTCTGTAGTGCCAAGATAGACTATTTTGGAGTCTTTTTTATCGGCTCTGACTATCTGCGGCAAAGATCCTGAAACCTCCGGGCTGTAAGAGCCTTCCTCGCCATAGCTTGCTTCTGAATCCTGCCTGCTGATGACAAAAGTCCGTTTAAAATATTTGCCGTTCTCTGTCCTATAAAGGCCCATATCTGTTGCAAGATATAGGAAGGGCTGGCTATGTTCCAGCCAGAAAACTTTAATGTTTTCAGGCAGTCCGCTGACTTTTTTAAAATCATATACTCCAGCATCTGCAAAGTAAAGTCCGGAATCTGTGCCAAGATATACCGTAGCGCCCTGCCTTATCAAAGAGAGGCACTTGATGCCCTGCCTGGAACTGTTAAATATAGTCTCAAAATGTTCACCGTCTTCTGTAATTGCTAACCCTGAGTCAGCAGCAATATAGACCAGACTGTGGTCTGAGGGGTCAAGGTATATCTGGTTTAC
>JAQUNS010000116.1 GCA_028717465.1 Candidatus Omnitrophota bacterium | reverse complement strand
CTGTTCACCGTTCACAGTTAACGGTTTTGCTTTACTAACAGCTATCAGCAGCTGTTGTTTGGAGTTTGGATTTTGGTGCTAGGTCATTGTTTGGAATTTGATTCATAGCTATGAGCTAATTAATCTGTGTAATCTTATTTTGAAACCGGAGTAATCATCTATAATTCAATAGCACAAACGCTGCCGGCTTAAATGTGCCGTCTTCGCGCAGAAACAGGCCTAAATCATTGTCCCATTTCTCAGGCTCGGAGTGCGGCCAGAGCCGGGATTGGCTGGTCCACTGCCAAGGCATAAATCCCTTAAAGGTAGATTTTTTCAGCTGGGATATTACATTTTTAAGCTCATCGGCCTGCTGTTCTTCTCTGCTCAAATCCTCCGCCAGCCAGAACTCCTGCAATAAAACCGGGAGTTCTAAAAGTTTTAATGTTAAAACGTTTTCACGTTTAACGCTGTCGGTATGGACGCAGAGATAATCCAGAATATCTGCCAAAGACAAACTGTCATCACAGCCCAAAGTAATTAAGTGGTTATCCTCGTTGGCTCTGAATTCAGAGATAATATCCTGAGCCCATATTTTCAGGTTCTCCTTATGCTCTTCCGGAACCCTGGGCTCGTTCCAGAGATCCCAGCTGATGTTTGAGATATCTTTATACCTGTTTGCAATTATCCTGATGAACTCAAGCTGGCGGCTTATCTTAACCTGGTCAGTAATCCTGTCGGTTAAAGAGAGCCAGCCTCTGGGGTCACCCATCTCCTCCGGAACAAGAGTGAATAAGTCCAAACATATAATAAGGCCGCTGGACCGGGCAAGGTATACAAAGCTGTCCAGCACCCTTAAATCGTATTCGCCGGGCAGATAATTTTTATCCGGAAAATAATCAACCAATGGCGAGCCTGCCTGCACCAGGTAATCCTTAAACCACTTCGGGTGATGATAGTGAATTCTGACCATTTTAAACCCCAAGCTCTGCATCAATTCAAAATCCTTATTTATCCTGTAGATATCAGGCCAGAGCCAGTTCAGCTCTCCTCTTGTCGACTCATAATAATTAACACCCCATAAAAATTCTTTATTCCCGTTAATCAAAAAATCGCCGCCTTTAACATCCAATCTAATGCTGTTATCGGATAAGCCTCTTTCTGAAACCAAAAAAGCCGAATCGCAGATATCGTAAACATTGTTTGTGGCCCCCAAAAGAGAGCATTTTACGCTGTAAAGGCCGGGGCTAAATTTTTTCTGCAAATTGAGCTCAAAGCTGTTTAAACCCTCTTTAATAATTCTATCCTGATAAATAGAGCTGACTGTTTTACCGTCCTGATAAAATTCAATTAGAAATTTAACTCTTTTTTCTTTATCGGGGTTGAACAGCTCCAAGCTAAAAGCAGGCTCTTCATCGGGATAATAAAGCGGATAGGTAAAATTTAAACCTTTTACTAAGGCCTGATTTGATATTAGAGACGAAATAACCGAATAGAACTCTTTATCGAAATCAATACTTTTAGCTGAGAATATAAACCACTTTAAGGGAGGCAAACCGCTTAAATCCCAGGGGTTCAGCCAATGCTTTAACATTACCGCTGCTGAGGCAATGTAATTACCTTTGCTGTCTTTAATCTTAATAAGCGGCGTAGAATCCCTAACCGGTATTCTTTCCGGAAAAACATTTCCTCTGCCAGGCTGTTTTATCTTTCCGCCGTAAGAGGTTTTCACCAGAATGCCCCTCTGGGGTGAAAATGCCGGCCCGGCCTCTGATTTAAATAAATCTTTGTTGAGAACCGGATAAAAAGAGCCCGGATATATTTGGTAAGACTTGACTCCTATCTTGTTAAAAAAATCTATATCGTATACTTTAGGCAAAAATACAATTAAACCTCCGCCTCCTTTAAGAAACTCAAAAACTATCTGCCGCTCCTGGGGAGCTAAATTGCCTTTTGATAAAACTAAATAATCGGCTCCTTCTATCCTGGAATTTAAAGCCTGAGCTGTTGTTCCGCCTGAAAAGCCGGACAGCTTAAGAAATTTAGAGATATCTTCCATTGGCAGAGAGGATGAATCTTCGTCAAAGAGACAGATATAGCTTGGCTTAAATTCTGCCGGGCTTACATTGAGGCTAAAGGCCAAAAATATCAGAATAAAAAAAACAATATTTTTTTTCACTCTTTTAATCCGGCAGAAATTTGAACATATTGATAACCTGCTCGGCAACTTCGTCTATTATCAGCTCTGAAGTATCTATCGATTCGGATATTTTTTCGTAATACTTATTTCTGCCAAGCAGGAGCTCTTTTATTTTGGCAAGCCTATCGGGAACGTTTAAGAGCGGGCGGTCTTTTTTCCCGGACATTCTTTTTAAAATAACCTCAGGCCTTGCTTTTAAGCAGACAATGAACCCGCTCTTTTTTAAAATATCTATGTTTTTATCGGAGAGCACCACGCCGCCACCGGCATCTATAACCACGCCGTCCATCTTGGAAGCTTCTTTTACTATCTTGCTTTCAAGGGCCCTAAAATACCGCTCTCCTTTCTGGGTGAAGATATCGTTGATGCTCATCTTCTCTTTTTCTTCTATCATTTTGTCTAAAGATACATAGCGCAGGCCTGTTTTTTCGGCTATTTTTTTAGAGACCTCAGTCTTGCCGGTACCCATGAAACCTAATAGGACTATATTCATAATTTACAACAAATTACAATACTCAAATTCCAAATCACAAACAATTTCCAATACACAATCACCAAAAAATTTGTTCTGCTTAAAATCATCTATATTACTATCAACCTTAATAATTTTTTAGCCTGTCTATGTAACTTTTGTAATTGGTTTTGATGTCGGCCAGGCTGTCTGAGCCGAATTTATCCAGAAAACTCCTCATAAGCACAAACCCCAGCATGCTCTCGGCAATAACTCCGGCTGAGGGCACAGCGCAAACATCGGCACGCTCTTTGAAAGCCTTAACCTGTTTTTTAGTCCTTATGTCCACAGAAGACAGCGCCTGAGAGAGCGTAGCGATCGGCTTCATATACCCTCTTACAACCAGGGATCCTCCGTTTGTAATGCCGCCTTCTAAACCTCCGGCCCTGTTGGTCTTTCTGATGAAACCTGATTTTTGGTTGTAAAAAATCTCATCCTGTACATCAGAGCCGAAATGAAAAGAGTTTTCTACTGCCGAACCTATTTCAACAGCTTTGACAGCAGGCACAGAAATAATTGCCGAGGCAATCTGGCCATCCAGCCTCATGTCCCACTGGGCATAACTTCCCAAACCAGGAGGCAGGCTCTGAGCGATAACTTCAAATACCCCCCCTAAAGAGTCCCCTTTTTTGGCTGCTTCATCTATCAGCTCAATCATTTCTTTTTCAGCTTTTTTGTCAACACAGCGAAGCGGAGACCTTTCAGCCAGCTTGAAAATACTGTTCTGGCCTATTTTTTTCAAGACTCTGGCAGAGCCAATCTGTATAACATGGCTGAACACAGAGATCTTGAAATTGCCCAGAAACTGCTTGCATAGAGCTCCGACAGCAACTCTGGCAACGGTCTCTCTGGCAGAGGCACGCTCTAATACAAGCCTGTAATCTTTTAAATTATATTTCATGCCTCCGGCCAAATCGGCATGCCCGGGCCTGGGTGAATAGATAGCAGGTTTTTTATTTATCGAGAAATCATTGTTTTTTATAAATATTGCTATCGGAGCTCCGAAGCTAAAGCCGTCTTTTAATCCGCTGACTATTTCGGCCTTATCCTGCTCTATTTTCATCCTCTTGCCGCGGCCATAACCAGCTTGGCGGCGCAGAAACTCCCCGTTAATTGCAGCAGTATCTACTTTGCAGCCGGCAGGAAATCCGTCCAGTATTACAGTAAAGCCTTTGCCGTGAGACTCTCCAGCAGTCAAAAACCTTAGCATGTTTCACCCTCCTAATGAGCCCCTACTGCTTCGCTTTGCGAAGCAAAGCGGTTGGGGCGAATTATACCCCCATGATTCCCATGGAATCAAACCAGGGGGTACAGGCCCCCCAGCGATTAGGTTCCAAAGGAATCTGCGGGGGATCATGTTAACTATACTATCACAATCA
>JAQUNS010000115.1 GCA_028717465.1 Candidatus Omnitrophota bacterium | reverse complement strand
TGAGGATGAGGATGTGTATAGAATTGATTATGCCGCTCCCGGTGAACCCAGTTCTGAATATATAGAGATTCAAGCTTATGCTTCAAGAGGTTGCCTTGGAAACTGTACATTCTGCGTAGCCAGAAATATTTACTACAGAAAACCGGCCTGGAGAATGCGCAGCCCGGAAGATGTGGTTAAAGAGATAGAGCATTTAAGCCGAAAATACCCAAGCATGGAAGGGATATTTTTCGACGAAGAAGCCCACAATACTGATAAAAATTTTGTCAAGAGATTATCAAACCTGATAAAAGATAGAAAATTAGACCGCTTAAAGTACGAGGCTATGTGCGACATCAGGTTTATGGATGAAGATACAATGGATGCCATGCAGGGCGCAGGATATTATAAAATAAGGTTCGGAATAGAAACCTCATCTAAAAGTGTTGCCCAGGCAATACAGAAGCCCATAGATATAGGCCGGGTGCTCGTGCTATTAAAATATGCCCAAAAAATAGGATTAAAAACTTACGCCACTTTTATGTTCGGGTTGCCCGGGTCAACTCAAGATTCCGACAGCTCTACAACGCATTTTATAAAAAATATTATTGAAAAAAAACTGATAACTAACGTTCAAATATCCCTTGCTACCCCTCAACCCGGCACGCCATTTCAGGCTTGGGCCAAAGAGCGCGGTTTTATCGTAACAAACGATGCCCGCCTTTACGACGGCGGTTCCTCAGTAGTGCTGGATTATCCTTGGTACAGCAAAAAAAGGATTGAAACAGAATTTAAAAAATCAACTACGGTAAGAGACCACTGCTTCTTTATTCAGAATATTAGGAATAATCCGGTTGAATTTCTACTGAAGCGTTTTAAAAGATACGGCTGCAGAATGACGGCCGCTAAGTTTTTAAGAAGGCTAAAAAACGAATTAGCCTATTTAAAATTCAAAAAAGAAAAATGAAAAAAGACGCGGTGTCAGTAGTAGTGGTCAACTATAACCGCCAAGAGCATCTTATGCGCTGTTTGGAATCCGTATTTGCCCAAAGCCACAAGGACATCGATGTTGTACTTATCGACAACGCTTCTTCTGACGGATCCCTAGAAAAAGCCCGCTCTCAATTCAGAAACATCAAAATAATAAAAAATAATAAAAATGAGTTTCTGGCCAAAGCCTACAATCAAGGCATAAGATGCTCCTGCTCAGAGTATATACTCTGCATGAACAATGATGTTTATCTGGACAGAGACTATATCAAAAATGCAGTAGCTAAATTTACAATAGACCAAAGAATAGGCTCTGTGTCCGGAAAACTGATAAACCCTGCTACCAACAGAATAGATTCGGCCGGCCAATTTCTAAGCCTGTCTTTGCGCGCCATAGAGAGGGGATACGGCAAGAAATCCTCTAATTACGCCCAAGAAGAGTATCTCTGGGGTGTCGGCGGAGCATGCATGCTGCTTAAAAGAGCTATGCTGGAAGATATCATGATAGCAAATGAGTACTTTGACGAAAGTTTTCTGGCATACCTTGAAGATTTAGATTTAAACTGGCGGGCCAGCAAAAAAAAATGGAAATCATATTTTGCGCCTGATGCTCAAGCATTCCACAGCCGCGGCACTACCGGATGGCAGAAAAAACACAGCTTTGGCTATTTAAGCCTTTCGACGCCGCTTAAACTGCAGTTTATTAAAAACAGGGTGGCTGTTTTGATAAAAAATGCATCTTTGATTGATTGTACGGTTTATTCTCCAGCTATAACGGCATACAATATCTACCTTTTGATTTTCTTGATTTCTGAGGACCCATTTTGTATACTGAATCTCATTGCAGATGCCAGATGGCTGAAAACGGCTATCCGTAAAAGGTTGTTACAAAAATATGGCCAAAATAACAATACCACAGCTAAAAGATAAAAAAGAAAGGAAAGAAAAAATAGTAGCCCTTACTGCCTACGATTATCCTATTGCTAAAATAGTCGAGAAGGCAGGGATCGATATAATTATAGTCGGAGATTCCCTGGGCAACGTAGTGCTGGGTTATAATTCAACAATACCTGTAAGCATAGAAGAGATGCTGCACCATCTCAAAGCGGTAAGGCGCGGGGCTTTAAATACCTTTGTTGTAGCAGATATGCCTTTTATGTCTTATCAAATCTCTAACGAAGATGCTGTTGCAAATGCCGGCAGGCTGATCAAAGAATCTGAAGCCGATGCGGTCAAACTGGAAGGAGGGAAAAGCGCAGCAGAAAGAATCCAAGCTATAATAAATGCCGGGATACCTGTTATGGGGCATTTAGGCCTGACTCCGCAAACAGCAACATCTCTTGGCGGGCTTAAGGTCCAGGGTAAAGACCTGCTCTCCGCTGAAAAAATATACCGCGACAGCATAACCCTGGAAAAGATAGGCTGTTTTGCATTAATACTGGAATGTGTGCCCCAGGAACTGGCCAAAATGATATCCGAGCGCCTTAGTATCCCGACCATAGGCATAGGAGCCGGGTCTTTCTGTGACGGACAGGTATTGGTCAGCCACGATATATTAGGGCTGGGGGACAGATTTAAGCCTAAGTTTGTCAAGCAATACCTGGATTTAGAACAGAAAATACTTCTTGCCGTTAGCGAATTTAAAAATGATGTCTTAAAAGAAATATTCCCTCAGGATAAACACGCCTTTAAAATAGACGGCTCAGTAATAGAATCTCTCAAAAAAAATAGTGAATAAGAAGGCCAGGGCATTTTTCCGAAAACCGGTATTATTTCTTAAAAATACTATTTATTATTTCGAAAAAGATAGCTGCAAATTACATGCCGCTGCGCTATCTTTTATAACAATTCTTACCCTGATACCGTTTCTTGCGCTAATATTTGCCATTTCAAAAGGATTAGGAATACAGAGCTATCTTCAGGATATAATAATTCAGAAAATAACATTGGGCAAACAGGAGATCGTGCTCAACATACTGCAATATATAGAAAATACAAACCTTAAAAACCTGGGCACAATAGGCATCGTATTTCTCTTGCTTACAGCAATAAGGCTCTTGGGTACAATAGAAGCGGTATTTAACTCAATATGGGACGTAAAAGCTCAGCGCAGAATTACAAGAAAGATATCAGACTATATGACTGTAGTCTTTCTGTGTCCCATATTTATATTTATTACTTTCACTTTTACTGGCATTGCTTTAAGCTCCAGCTCTATATTTCAAAATCTGCTTAAACACTCGGTTATCAGCAGTGCGTATATATATTTTATGCGGCTGCTGCCTTTTTTAAGCATCTGGGTTGCACTCTCTATATTCTATATGTTCATGCCTAATACCAAAGTTAAACTCTCCTCGGGCCTGCTATCGGGAATAATAGCAGGGACAATATGGCAGATTTTTCAGTGGGCTTACATAGAATTTCAAATAGGCATAACCAGATATAACGCTATTTACGGTACTTTTGCGACGATACCGGTCTTTTTTGTCTGGGTGTACTTAAATTGGGTACTGATACTGTTCGGAGCAGAGCTGGGATATGTATTTCAGAACAGAAAGCACATAAAACAATTGGGCATTAAAGATAAAGACGATTCTCTTTTGGAACTAAATGAGCTCTATGGAATTTTAAGGTTTCTGGTCGGTAATTTTAATTCCGGTAAATTCCCTCTTATATACGAAGAGATAATCTTAAAATCCGGATTTGAAAAAAGCAAAATAGTTAGAGTAATAGACTACCTTAACATCCGTAAGGTTATCATAAAAAGAGACGGCGAAATATTCTTCGTTAAAAATCCTTGCAGCATAAAGTTAATAGATGTGATACCCTATCGAGAAGAAAACTCAGACGAAAAATCTTCCAAAATATTTAATAGAATTATTAACCGGGATGAACTGGACAGTTACACTCTTGCAGATATAGCATAACCGCCCCTGTTGTAGCCGGGCTATAAAAACATAGATACGCTAAAAATGAAAAAAACATTGCTTAAACTGCTCGGAATAATTATTGTTCCGGCCCTGTCTGGCTGCACTTCAGTGCAATATAATGTTTTCACAGGCAAGGAAAACCTGACATTTATATCCGAAGAGCAAGAGGTCATACTGGGCCGGAAAA